>CAZTRW010000076.1:0-17551 GCA_964616725.1 uncultured bacterium | reverse complement strand
GGGGCTGGAACAGGGGCTGGAACAGGGGCTGGAACAGGGGTTGGAAAGAGGACGTGCTGAGGGCCGATTGGAAGCAGGTTTAAATTTCGTGCTGCGTCTTCTTCAGCGTCGGTTGGGAGAGATTCCAGAAGGGGAAATAGAGCAAATACGACAATTGTCTATAGAAGACTTAGATGATCTGGGAGTAGCTATTTTGGATTGGACAAGTTTAGGGGATTTATCGGGTTGGTTAAGGAACCGTGAGATTAATGGAAGAGAATAGTCTGATGGTTGGGATTGGGCGCAGGATTAAGGGTGAGTAAAGTATGATTTTTATGGCTAATCGATGGTGGGTTTATCAGCGAGAACGGTTTCCAGTTTTTACTAATGGACTGCTAATTTCGGTATTTAGTTTTTCAGCGGTGAGTTATTCGGCGCTGTTGCGTGGTGGGATGCCGAGTTGGGGTTCGAGTGGGGTGGCGTTTGGGGTGACGTTGTTGTTTTTTTTGCAGTTGCGAATTGCGGATGAGTTTAAGGATTATGAGGAGGATTGTCGGTTTCGTCCTTATCGTCCTGTGCCTAGGGGGTTGGTGAGTTTGAGAGAGTTGGGGATTTGGGGGATAGGGGGGGCGGTGGTTCAGGTGGTATTAATTGTTAGTTTGGGAGGATGGGAATTAGCTCAGTATTTGGTGGGAGTTTGGCTGTATTTGGGGTTGATGAGTCGGGAGTTTTTTGTGGGAGATTGGTTGAAGGCTCATCCGGTGATTTATTTGGTTAGTCATATGGTGATTATGCCTTTGATTTATGGATTGGCAACGGTGTGTGATTGGGGGGTAACGACGGGGGTTGTGCCTTTGGGTTTAAAGTGGTTTTTGGTGGTGAGTTTTTTGAATGGGGTTGTGATTGAAATAGGTCGAAAAATCCGATCGCCGAAGGATGAGGAGATTGGAGTGGAAACCTATAGTTATCTCTGGGGAAGGAAACTGGCGGTGGGGGTGTGGTTGACGGTGGGGGTGTGGTTGGGAATTACCAGTACGATCGCTGCTCGGCTGGTTGGGTTTGGGTTACCGATGGCGATCGCCAACCTGGCTATGATAGCAGGTTCTGGAGTCATTGGCGATCGCTTTCTCCGCCATCCCGTATCTAGTTCCGGGAAGCACTTTGAAAAAATCTCTGGAGTTTGGACGTTATTAGTTTACCTCGGTTTAGGAATTATTCCTTTATTCATTCGTTCCTGGTGATAGGAGCAAAACCGAGTGACTAATCGTATTTCATTTTCCCTAGGTTGATTGAGGCCGAAATACCTGAATCACGTCAGAATTACATTCCAGATAGGGTGCGCCAATTAAATCTAAACAATAGGGAATGGCCGGAAATACCGCATCCAAACATTCGCGAATCGCTTTAGGTTTTCCTGGCAGATTGACAATCAAACCATGGCCGCGAATCCCTGCGGTTTGTCGAGATAAAATTGCCGTAGGAACATACTGCAAAGAGACAGAGCGCATTAATTCCCCAAATCCTGGCAGCATCTTATCACAAACCGCCATAGTTGCTTCTGGAGTAACATCCCTAGGGGCTGGTCCTGTTCCACCAGTAGTGACCACTAAACAACAATGGCGGGTATCTATTAGGGAAATCAAGCTATTTTTGATCATTTCATAATCATCAGGAATGACCTCGTAAACCGGTTCCCAGGGCGTGATTAAATAGTCTTTAAGTCTTTCAATAATTGCTTGTCCAGAAAGATCTGCATAAACTCCAGCACTGGCTCGATCTGATGCGGTTAGGATACCAATATAAATACTCATTTGCTTTTATCAAAAAGTAGGTAATGGGGAATGGAGTAGAAACCGGTTGTTTCTACTCTAAGTCTTGAGGAGTATTACAATTGACTAGCATTTTTTCTACTGTTTGATCAACTGGTAGGGGTTGCACAGGAATAGATGAGAGCCATTGCTGAAATGATCGCCCGCCACTATCAATAAAATCACTTAAATCTCTAGTAATATTTTGGCGATAAAATCCACACAATGGCTCCCAGCGATCGCCTCTACGGGGAACCACTGCCAGCATCGCTGCCGGTACCTGTGGTAACTGCCCGATCCACTGTTGTAAAATACTCACCTCCAATCGGGGTAAATCACAACCCAGGAGCAAAATCCAGGGACTACGCACCTGACACAACCCTTCCCAGAAAGCCACAAGAGGCCCTTGTCCCCATTGCCTTTCCAAAATCCACCCAACCCCCACTGGCAAAATCTCCTCATAGCGCTCTGGCCAAGGAGTAATCACCTCCACCCGTTCCGTACATTGGGTCGCCACCTCATAAACTCGCCGCAGCAGGGGAACCCCTTGCCATGGCACCAATCCCTTATCCCTTCCCATCCGCGAACTCTCACCGCCCGCTAAGATCAGAGTGCCTACCTCAGAAACCGGAAATTCACACTGGCTCAAACTACTGATAGGTGACTGCTGTACCACTGGCTGCTACCATCAACATACTACTACCGCCAGACACCGAAATCGTCTCATAATCCAAATCAATCCCGATCACCGCATTGGCTCCCAGCTTGTTCGCCTCCGCAATCATTTCCTTCATCGCCGTATCTTTCGCCTCACGCAGAGACTGCTCATAGGCTCCAGAGCGTCCCCCCACAATATCGCGAATTCCCGCAAAAAAGTCCTTAAAAATATTCGCACCAAGGATAGCTTCTCCAGTCACCACCCCATGATAAGTAACGATTCTCCGTCCCTCTAAGCCATCTGTTGTGGTAATAATCACGTTGGCCCTCCCATTACACTTGATCGCTAGGGCAATCCTACAAAATTTTCCTCGCTCCGTCCAGATCCTGGGTCGATCTATGAGTTAATACAGAATACAAGTACCAAATTCACAGAAATCTCTGATCTGAGTCACCAAAGAATTCACCAAAAGTGCCGATGATAAAGATATCGACATTGAAGTATACAGCTATGGCACGGCGCTACCTCTATATGAACCATGACCTTCCCTCCCCTTGGTTTTCTGCTCAGGATAAGACAATTAACCGAACCTTGGCTAAGCTCTCCTCTGACGATCAAGAGTTTAGCCATTGCTCCGAGGAAGCTTCTCCCTTAGAAATGATCCATCGTCGCCATATGGATTCTGTCTCTCAATTGGTTCGCAACTCTATTCTCTCCTCTCTCAAATGCACCACGTCTAACTCCGTTGCTTAGGAGGATCAAAGTTGAGCAGTTCTTTGACGATAGCGCTGCTGAATTTCCCCAATCGTAAATAAGGCCTGAAATGGCAAGCCCATCGATTTATAGAGCTGAGCGCCTCCCTGCTGGCGATCTACGAGGGCTATAATCTGATTTACTGTATATCCAACGGTTCGTAGACGCTCCACTGCTTTCATTGCCGACTGTCCTGTAGTGACTACATCTTCTAGAACGACCACAGGTGCTCCTTGACGTAAGGTTGGGCCTTCGATATAGGCTTGAGTACCGTGACCTTTGGCTTCTTTACGGACAATTAAAGCGGCGATCGCCCGATCTGGCTCCTCATATATCGAAACTACACTTACTGCCGTTACTATGGGATCAGCGCCTAGAGTTAACCCGGCGACTGCCTCGGTACCAGGTGGTAATGCTCTCCATAACAACCGTCCTGCCGCTACGGCTCCTTGAGGGTGGAGTGTTACTGGCTTGCTATTGATATAGTAGGGACTGGTTTGGCCGGAAGAGAGGAGAAATTCGCCCTCCTGATAAGCCAATTCACAAAATAGATCTAATAGCCTTTGGCGTAATGTTAAGGGATCAACCTGAGCCAAGGAAAGATCTCTGGGAGTAAAATTACTAATCATCATTGGATAGACTTGGGCTGGCCAATTGTCAGAGCATCCTGCCGGGAAGCAGGTCATCCGCTATTATGATTTAAAATAGTGAGGAGCACCAAGATGTTAACTCAACTCAAAACCTTCAGTGCGATCGCCGTTCTGGGAACAGCAGAAATTTGCTCTCTAGCCTCTGCTGCCTACGGACAGTATCAATCTGATCCTTATCCCGTACTCCCTAGCCAAGCAGTTGTCTATAAATCGATTCCCGAACTGTTTGATGCTGCCTATTACAGCAACGGTGGAGACTATTTTTATCAGCGATCAGTGTTTGGTCAACTTCAGAACTTCCTCGGATTACCCCGATTCTCTGAACAAAATGCCCGTCGCAGCGGAGAACTCGTTCACATTCTCTACGAAAACATCTCCGCCGTCCAAAATACTAGCACTCCCATGATCCGGACTCGGGACTTGTACAACCCCTTCGATCAAAACCTCGTGGTTTCTCCCAGTGCTTCCTTAGAACCAGAACCCATTCCACCCGTACCTGCACCCTTCGTTCCCTTTTTCGCTCCCCCAGCTCCTCCTCCCCAACCTCAAGCAGCACCGGAACCGCAACTGTTCTAAATCAGAAACGGTTAAGTTCCACAATAGGAGAAAACCCGGCTTCCCTTTTCTCAGTCAAGTCGGGTCTAAGTGCGCCCTACTGGAATCGAACCAGTCTGAAGGCGAATTATGAGTTCGCTGCCTCCCCAATCGGCCAAGGGCGCTAGAGATTGTCAATCTAAAGTCAAGCCTATTGACAATACTAGAGATAATCTTAACATAGAACCATACTATAGGTAAAAAAGATGAGATTAAATTCTACAGTAGCACTGACGTTGATTTTGTTATCGATGATGTTTGGGGCTGGCATCATTAGTGCCGCATTGGGGTTTAATATTGGTCGAGAAGCACTCAAGGGAATCACTCAACCCGACTCTAGTCCCAGTAGTACCATGGTCAACCGTCAACCAGGAACCACTGGGAAAACTTCTGTGCCGATTTTGCAAGAGAAAGAGATTTTACAACGGGTGAAAACTTATATTGAGGGGGAACAAAAAAATAGTGAGGAGAAACAAAGTTTCTGGATTAATCCCATAGAGAGCAGCCAATCTGTTGATGTGAAGGTATAGCAATTGAGGGATCAAGAATCAATCCATGGGACTGTCTGAGTCATCGTCTTTGACGATCGCCGATGCGATCATCCGGCTACTATCGGTTTTTTTATTAATTGCCATCAATGCCTTTTTTGTGACTGCCGAGTTTTCGATTGTTTCCGTGCGGCGATCGCGGATTCAACAACTGGTTTCCCTTGGAGATATCCCAGCTCAAACTGTCCAGAAACTACACGCCAACCTAGACCGGCTCTTATCCACAACCCAACTTGGCATTACCTTATCTAGTCTAGCATTAGGGTGGATCGGCGAAAACACCATGGCAGCCCTCCTGGGAATGGTGATTACCCGCTTACCTTTTTCTGCCACTACCTTAGAAACTCTCACCCATTCCATTGCCCTTCCCCTCGCCTTTATTCTCATTGCCTATCTGCAAATTATCCTGGGAGAACTCTGTCCTAAGTCTATTGCTTTGCTCTACTCAGAGCAACTGGCCAAAGTTTTAGGCCCGCCGAGTTGGGCGATCGCCCGCTTCTTCAACCCCTTCATTTGGATTCTCAACCGCTCTACCCGTTTCCTCCTGAGCATCCTAGGCATTCGGGATACCGGACAAACCTGGCACAGCCGCGTGACTCCAGAAGAATTACAACTGATTATCAGTACTTCCACGGAATCGATGGGACTTCAGTCCTCAGAACGGGAACTGCTCAACAATATCTTTGAGTTTGGAGAAGTGGTGGCAAAAGATGTGATGATTCCTCGCACCAGCATCCATGCCATTCCCCATGATTCTACCTTTCAACAGCTTCTGAATGAAGTGGCAGCCACTGGCCATTCCCGCTATCCCGTGATGGCCGATTCCCTCGATGATATTCGTGGCATTGTTAATTTTAAGCAGTTAGCTGGCCCCCTGGCTACGGGAGAACTCTCTCCCGACACTGCTCTGCAAGGATGGGTACGACCGGCACGGTTTGTTCCCGAAAATACTCCAGTGTTAGAATTATTACGGTTAATGCAGCGATCGCGCCAAGCCATGGTGATTGTGGTCGATGAATTTGGCGGTACGGCTGGTTTAATTACCCTTCAGGACATCATCGCCGAAATTATTGGCGACACAGAAGAACCCCACCCTAGCCAAGAACCCATTATCCAACAGTTGGATGAACAAACCTATCTGGTGCAAGCCCAATTAGATATTGAAGAAGTCAATGATATTCTCAATTTAGAGCTACCCGTTACCGACGACTATCAAACCCTAGGGGGATTCGTCATTACTGAACTGCAAAAAATCCCCAAAGTTGGTGAAACCTTATACTATACCAATGTGGAATTTACTGTGATTACAGCAGAAGGGCCTCGACTCGATCAAATTCGGATTCACCTACCAGATAAGCAACGCCATCCTGCCGCAGAATTTGAGCTAAGGGAATAAGGTAGAATTTTTAGATTCAGTAAACAGGCGATCGCATTTCCTATGACTATAAGCTGGCAAATCGCAAAAACCTACGAAGACATCCTCTATCACAAAACCAACGGCATCGCCAAAATCACCATTAATCGTCCCCATAAACGCAATGCCTTTCGACCTAAAACCATCCTTGAACTCTATGATGCCTTTGCTGAAGCCAGAGAAGACCCTAAAATTGGCGTAATTTTATTAACCGGAGCCGGCCCCCATACAGATGGCAAATATGCCTTTTGTGCAGGCGGCGATCAAAGTGTCAGAGGCAAAGCCGGATATCTAGATGAAGCCGGTGTCCCGCGATTAAATGTATTAGATTTACAGAAGCTAATTCGTTCTCTGCCAAAAGTCGTAATTGCCCTCGTCGCTGGTTATGCCATTGGGGGAGGTCATGTATTACACCTGATTTGCGATCTCACCCTTGCGGCTGACAATGCCATTTTCGGTCAAACTGGCCCCAAAGTGGGCAGTTTTGATGGCGGCTTTGGAGCTAGCTATCTCGCCCGCATTGTCGGGCAAAAAAAAGCCAGAGAAATTTGGTTTCTCTGTCGCCAGTACAATGCTCAGGAAGCCTTACAAATGGGATTAGTCAATCACGTTGTCCCGGTGGAATTCCTAGAAGCGGAAGGTATTAAATGGGCGGAAGAAATCCTCCAAA
This sequence comes from uncultured bacterium, assembly GCA_964616725.1. Lineage (GTDB taxonomy): Bacteria > Cyanobacteriota > Cyanobacteriia > Cyanobacteriales > Desertifilaceae > Roseofilum. Next base: position 10,477 of record CAZTRW010000076.1, on the reverse strand, counting down.
AAAGCCCCCTAGCGATTCGCTGTCTCAAAGCTGCCTTTAATGCCGACTGTGATGGTCAAGCTGGACTCCAAGAGTTAGCCGGAAATGCTACCCTACTGTATTACATGACGGAAGAGGGTACGGAAGGAAAGCAGGCATTTTTAGAGAAGCGAGATCCTAATTTTCGCGACTATCCCTGGCTACCCTGATGGGTGGGGGACTAGGGGGTTGTTGAAGGCTGTTCTAGGTTTATCGGTTTGATCTTAAAATCTATGGTTTTATCGGGGGGTTTTATGATTCCTAGGCTAAAGCTAGGTCTTGATTATGATCATCTGCCACCAAGATGAGATGGGGGTGCGACTCTTTTCCAGACGTAGGATCTAAAACAGGTAACTCGGAAGCACGGCTCTCTGGTGAAATGACTAGCTGGTGCTGCCAGATGCCCAAACCTTCTAAGCCTTCCCAAGAGGGGGCAAAGGCAGGTAGGGCTAGGGAGCATGCTTTCCATCGTCCTTGGACAGTAACTCCCAATTGTTGACAATTGCCTCCCCGTCGTCCTTCGGGAATGAAATGACGGCAATACCGACAAGCTGATGTTTGACAATGGGAATGGTTCATGGGTGCTCCTCAAGAATAGGGGATCGGCATGGGCATACTTCTATTTTCAGTGCCTTTCTTGGGTAATGGAAAATAGCTTTATATTTTTTTTAGGTTTGGTTTAAGTTCGGACATAAATTGCGGGTTTCTACTATCCTGGTTTTCAGGAATACGGGTAGGGTTCTGGGAGAAACCTACCGGGGATCAACAAGACTTGGGACTTAGTGGCGATCGCTGATTAATCTCCTAGAGAACAGAATTGGGAGCCAAAAACATCAAGGAAAACTGGGAGCGATCGCTCCCAGGAATCCATTTTTAGGGAAAAAACTGTATTGAGGAATACAAAGAGTTGGGAGTAGCAGAATCTATCTATTTAAAGATTAGTGAAGCGCTCTGGGGAATCATCCGGGTAAATTATCAATGGGAATAGGAGGAATATCTGGAGAGGGTGGAAACCCAAAGATGCGGGAATAGAAGTAAAATTCCCCATCAAGAGCGCGTTTAATATTTTCGGCTTGGCGAAATCCGTGTTGTTCTCCGGCAAAAGTGATATAGGCAACGGGTAATCCTTTTTGTTTCAGCACATTCACCATCATCTCGGCTTGGTTTGGAGGAACGACTTGATCTTCGAGTCCTTGGAAGAAGACAACGGGACAGGACAAACGAGAGGTATAGTGTATAGGCGATCGCTCAACGTATAAATCCTGGCGTTCTGGATAGGGGCCAATTAAACCATCAAGATAACGAGATTCAAATTTATGGGTATCTCTGATTAACGCTTCTAAATCACTAATGCCATAATAACTAGCTCCTGCCTTAAACAGGTCTCGAAAGATCAGAGCACAAAGGGTAGTATAGCCTCCGGCGCTGCCTCCAGAAATGGCAATCCGGTTTTCATCGACCCATCCTTGAGCAATCAGATATTTTGCGCCATTCACGCAGTCATCGACATCAGCAATTCCCCATTGGTGTTGTAGCTGTTGTCGATAGTCCCGGCCATATCCCGTACTACCGCGATAATTAACATCGAGGATAGCAAAACCCCGACTGGTCCAATATTGGGTTTTGAGATTAAAGGTGTTGGAGGTGGCAGCGGTGGGGCCGCCATGGCTTTTAATCAGGAGGGGGGGTTTTTCTGAGGGGGTAGCTTGGTAGTCTTGGTTTTGGGGAGGATAGTAGAAGCCGTAGGCGGTGAGATGATTTTCTGTGGGGAAGGCGATCGCCTGGGGAATGGACAAATACCCCGGATCAATCTTTAATTGAGTAGACTGGTGCCAGATTTGGATGGCTTGGGTTGATAAGTCTAGGGCGATCAGAGCCGTGGGTTGCGTTGCAGAAGCAGCTAACAAAATCACCTGATTTCCCTGAACGATGGGAGAAGACAGGCTGGTGTAGGGAACATCTAAGACGGTCAGGATTTTGGTGGTAGGATTCAGTTGGGCGATCGCATCATTGCCCTGTTCAGAGTATAAACAAATCAGGGTTTCTGCGTTGGCAAACCCATAAGTCCTCATCCCCAAAATCCATTGAGGCATACCAAACTCAGCATTTTTGGGACAAAGGGGTTCAACGGTGCCACAGTGCCAGCGGTACAAATTCCACCAGTTCGTGCGATCGCTGATAAAATACAGAATCCCATCCGGTGACCATTCCGGCTGAAAAATGGACTCCGTAGTACTCCCTGCCACCCAAGTTGCCTCTCCCAAGGTGCCATCAGCCTGCACAGGCGCTACCCATAGCTCCGTACCATCCCAAGGCATACAGGGATGATTCCAGCACAGCCAACACAATTGAGAGCCATCGGGACTCAAGCGAGGAGAGGCATAAAAATCACTCCCTGCCACTAAGGAGATACACTCTCCCGTCACCACATCAACCCCCACAATCCGATTAATGGGTTCTCCTGTACCACGATGATCTTCTTGGACACCCACTAACCGATGCCGCAGTCTATCTAATCTAAAATCAGCATAGCGACAACCCATCTCTGCGGTTAACGGTTGGGGATTTTCTCCCAGACTTTGGCGATAAAGCCGTTGATCGGCAAAATTAACAAAATAGAGAGTTTTGTCCTGAATCAGATAAGACCCACCACCATATTCATGAACTCGTGTGCGAACATTATAAGGAGCAGGAGTCACATCCGCCATTTGTCCATCGGGCGTGCGCCGGACTACAACATTACGTCCTCCTTCACTAGGACGACCTTCCGACCAGTATACATCCTCGCCATCCCCATGGGGGCCGCCGAGGGAAATGGTACCAGCAACAATTAACTCTGAAGTAATCGGAGAGTTCCAAGAACCATAGGGACGAATCTGGGGTTGAGTCATAATCAGAGGAGATCAGGTCAATTAGTTTGATCGTGGCATATTACGCATCACGAGTGATAATGAATCGTAATTCTATCAACCTGCCCCAGTCGGTAGTAAAGAGACGATGAACAAGTCAGGGTGTCAAATTCTAGGATTACTGGTTTCTTGTGGGTTGGTCAGTGGTGGGATCAACCAACGGCAGTTGGCATATGGTCAAGTTAGTGGTGTGGTCTATGGTGACTATGTGACAGTTGGTTCTCCCTTACCAGAGTCTACCGCTTCAGAGCCGATGGTAGAGTTTTTGGGGTCTGGCGATCGCACCAAATCCATCCCAGAACCTCCCTCCTCCCCCTGGGAATCCCAAGCTTTACCTGAATCTCCCCCTCCTGCTATTCCTCAACCTGTAGAGCCAGAGCCTCTCCCTTCTCCTGCCCAAAAACCTGCCGCTAGTTATTTTGGCATCGGGGGAACCATTGGCTTGAGTGAAGGAAAAACAGCTCTAGGGGAGGGGGGATTTTCTCTGGTGAGCAAAACCGCATTTACCCCCAATCTCTCCTTGCATAATACCACCACCTTTGGCAGCCAAACGGCGAGTATGTTTGCGCTCACTGGCGAAATTCCGATTAAAAATGAACGTAATCAAGCAGTCGTTGCTATTCCTTTTTTGGGAGGGGGAACCCTCCTGACTACGAAAGATGAATGGAACTTTCATGGTTTGGTAGTGGGGGGTGTGGATGTTCCCCTTTCCCATCAATGGATGGGAACCGTGCGCGTCAATACAGGGTTGGTCGATGGCAAGACAGAAGTGGGAGTAATTGTGGGATTAGGCTATCGGTTTAGTGTTTGGGATTTATGGCGACGCCAGCAATAGAACTGGATTTAGGCAGAGCCAACGGCGTTAATGGCTGCTTCTAGGGCGATCGCCACATGAGTCCAGTGAGTTCCTCCCTGACAAAATACCACATAAGGTTCCCGCAATGGCCCATCAGCGGAAAATTCGGAGGTGCTGCCATCAATAAAGGTTCCCCCCGCCATCACTAAGGCACTTTCATATCCTGGCATCTCTCCCGGCACCGGATCGAGGTACGATCCTACGGGAGAGTGCTGTTGGATAGCGCGACAAAATGCCACGATCTTTTCTGGGGAACCGAGGCGGATTGCTTGAATCACATCTCGCCGGGGGACTAAGGGGAGCGGATTTACTGCATATCCTAGGCGATCAAACACAGATCCAATCAAATAATTCCCTTTCAGCGCTTCTCCAACCATCTGCGGAGCCAGGAATAATCCTTGATACAAGAGGCGATTTTGGTCAAACGTGGCCCCTCCTGTACTGCCAATTCCAGGGGCACTCAAGCGGCAGGCAGCCTGCTCTACGAGGTCAGAACGACCGGCAATATACCCCCCTGCTGTTACCACGGTTCCCCCAGGATTTTTAATTAAAGAGCCTGCCATTAAATCGGCTCCTACGGCGGTTGGTTCTTGCGCTTGGACAAACTCGCCATAACAGTTATCGACAAAGCAGATGGTTTGGGGGTTTTGGGATTTCACTGATGCCACAATCTGCTCAATGTCCTCCAGGGAAAGACTGGCTCGCCAACTATAGCCACAGGAGCGCTGAATCAATACCATCCGGGTGAGTGGGGTTACTGCTGTGGCTAAGGCTTCCCAATCGATAGTTCCTTGGGGTGTTAAATCTAATTGACGATAGTGAATACCGAAGTCTATCAGCGATCCCTGTCCTTTGCCTCGTAATCCAATCACTTCTTCGAGGGTGTCATAGGGAGCGCCTGCTACAGCGAGAAGTTCGTCTCCTGGGCGTAGGACTCCGAACAAGGCGCAGGCGATCGCATGGGTTCCTGAAACCAATTGTACACGGGCGATCGCCTTTTCTGCTCCCATCACCTGAGCAAACACTCGGTCTAAGGTATCTCTGCCTAGGTCATTATGACCATAACCCGTTACACTAGAGAAATGGTGTGCTCCCACCCGGTGCGAGCGAAAAGCCTCTAAAACTTTTCGCAAATTCTCCCTAATCTGACCATCTGTGCTGGAAAAGACTGGGGCGAGTGCATCCTGTGCTGCTTCGATCAGTTCTAAGGGATTCATTTCCTCTGAATTTGGGGTAAAGGGGCACAATTTTGATTAAATAGCAGATGGTCTGCCTTAATTATCCACTGAGATTATTGCATGAGTGTTACGACAATCCATAAATATGACCTAGATTGGGTCAATGTTGCCTATTTCTCACTAATTCACATCGGTGCTTTGTTTGCTTTTTTTCCCTGTAATTTTAGTTGGTCTGGACTAGGACTAGCCCTTGCCCTTCACTGGATTAGCGGAGGATTAGGAATTACCCTGGGGTTACATCGTTTAGTAAGCCACCGCAGTTTTCAAGTCCCGAAATGGTTAGAATATTTCCTGGTATTTTGTGGCAGTTTAGCCTGTCAAGGAGGCGTGATTGATTGGGTGGGACTTCATCGAATGCATCATTTATATTCTGATACTGAAGCCGATCCCCATAATTCTAACCTCGGATTTCTCTGGAGTCACATGGGCTGGATGTTCCATATTATTCCTAAGCGTCATGAAATTCCTCGGTTTACTAAAGATATTGCCGATGATCCTGTCTATCGCTTCTTGCAGAAGAATTTTGTCTTAATTCAAGTGGCGTTTGGTTTATTACTTTATGCGATCGGCGGTTGGCCCCTAGTGGTTTGGGGGATTTTTGTCCGCTTAGTCATTGTGTTTCACTGTACCTGGTTTGTCAATAGTGCTACCCATAAGTTTGGCTACGTTACCCATGAAAGTCACGATCACTCTAGAAATTGCTGGTGGGTTGCCTTAGTCACTTATGGTGAGGGATGGCATAATAACCACCATGCTTATCAGTATTCTGCCCGTCATGGCTTGCGGTGGTGGGAAATCGATCTGACTTGGATCACGATTCAATTTCTGCAATGGATAGGATTGGCAACTCAGGTTAAGTTAGCTCCTAAACCTACTAAATAGTCCCTGGCAGAAACCCATTCGATTATTAAATTGAAGCCATTAAGCGAGTCTAGATGGAATGAGAGCAAGATAGTTAATGCCATTAGACTCGCTTTGCTAGGCGACTATTGCCTAACTTTGCCAGCGTAACAGGGTGGGTTCAAGAGGATTTTGAAACGGACGACTTTCTTGTTGACTTTGGAGGTATTCCCGTTTCAGACGAAAATACCATCTTGCTTGTGCGTCTGCACCGCCAATGAGCATGAGATTGGGATCGTCGGCTAATCCTTCTTGTTGTTTAATGACGATCGCTCGATCTTGTCCTAAAAATTGATGCACCATTAAGTAAACTAGGGGTTTGAATAGGTTAAATCCTGGGACTGTCCAGTAGAGACTTTGAAAGACTTCACATTGAGAGGTATCTAGGGGAGTAATGGCAGTAAAGGCGCAGGCTTGATGGCGATCGCCATTAAGTACCTCAAAGCGCAATCCGGGCAACTGAAAGATAATTTCAATTGACACTTTTCGACCTAAAATTTTATAAGGTCTGGCACTTTCCGGCATCACATAAGGCGCAAGTCGAAACCCGAAAGGAACCGGTTCATACTGTTTTTCTTTCAATTTCGGTTGTCGTTTTTTTGGCCCGCTGCGCCACCACCAGGCATCATGCACATAAGGACCATGGGCAGGGTCCATTAGCCCGATAATGGCATGATCGATATGACAGGGAAAAATAGTGGTTTCATAAACCGCAGGTACGCGATCACCCAGTTCAGGAATCCTAGGAATCTCGGGTAATTGAGAGCGATCTAGACTGAGTAATTTTTGCGGAGAGGGAGGGATATATACCCAAATATTCCCTTGTACTTCTTGACAGGGATAGGCCGGGACTTGAATCCGTTGAATGTCAATACCATCATATTCCGTAAGAGAGGGAATTTCTGCACAAACCCCATTTTCGGTATTGAAACACCAGCCATGATAACAACAGCGTACTACCTGTTCTTCCACCCAACCATGACTTAAGGGAATGCCGCGATGGGGACAAATATTGCGGAGAGCAAATACCTGACCATTACGATGTCTACCGATGGCGATCGCCTGTTCCAGAACCCGCTTACTCAGCATTTGGCCCGGTTTCAAATCTTTACCAAAGGCAACCATATACCAGAAATCAGACAAAAGTTCTGTCATGACCCAACTCGACCCACAACCACATCGTCAATTATAAAACTAAAAGGGAGAAAGCCATCCTCGCAAAAAGTAGTAAATCGTGGCGAAATGTTCATTGGTCACTTGAGTGCTTAAGGCAAGAGCGTCCGCAGTTGGAATAATATCTTGCAGCCGTAACCCTCGCCAAAAAGAGATAGGGTGCAAGGTAATAAAATTGGTAGGACTGGGAATAATCTCGATGCCTAAATGCCTAAAGGTTAATTCCGCCCGACGCATCTGCAAGGCAGAAGTAACCAACATAATCGGAGTTCCTTGTAGTCCTTGTTTTTCGAGAATTTCCTTCACTTCCACCGCCGAGCGATAGAGGTTATCTCCTCTCAGAGCGGGTTTAAGGTTAGTACGATGAACCCCTAAACGCTCTAAAATAGTGACAATCTCTTCTGCTTCACTCAATTGTTGAAGGGTGGGAGATTCCGGTAAGGAGTGTAATGGGGATCTCTGTCCACCTGTGACAATGACAATTGGATCTTGATTTTGCAGTACGGCTTCTTGAAAGAGTTGGGCAGTGTGAAAAATTAAATCACCCCGCTCTGTAATTTGCAAATAAGAAGAGGAAGGGGAGCCAACAGGAGCTTCTTCAGAGATGACGGTTTCTGTTGTTCCTTGTCCTAATAAAACAATAGCTTTGATCGTGGTTGAAAGGCTGACAGGACAGGCGATCTGACAGTTTGCTAATCGTTTTTGGGCAACGTTAATGGATTCCCATTCAGCTTGACTGGCTAAACTATAGGCGATCGCGGGTAAGCTGAAAAAAACTAGAATAGTAAAGCCAGACCAGAGGAGTTGTTTGCCGGGATTTCCAATTTCTTTTTTCTGAAAATGTAATAAGCCGGATAAAATTAGAATTGAGGCTAAACCTAGGGGGGTAAAGGGAAAGATGAGGAGTTTCCAAAGGGAGGCAATTACTACATAAGTGGGATCAAAAAAAGTGACGATGATTAAGGTAAAAATCAGGATTCCCCCTAGCCAGGTGTAATACTTTTTGGGAATCCAGATCAGGAGGACGGCATAGGCAATGACGGCGATGAGGAGCCAAAGTAAGAGCCGAGTGAGTAGGGAAAAAAGCATGGCGATCGCCGTCTGTTAGAATTTAGTCATTTGAAGTTGAATTTTGCCTGAGTGACTGAAGGTTTCACCCAACTTTTACTGCCATCAGCCCAACATTCTTGTTTCCAGATGGGTGCTTGCGCCTTGAGAGTATCAATGGCATATTGACAAGCGGCAAAGGCTTCAGCCCGATGGGGACTGCCGACAGCAATGATCACACTCACTTCTCCCACGGAGAGATAGCCTAAACGATGATGAATCACTACTCGCTTGACCTCCGCATACTGTTGCTCAATCTTAGCAGCAATCTGCTTAAATATTTGTAGGGCCATCGGCTCATAGGCTTGATAATCTAAGGCAATTACTGGCTTGCCTTCAGTTTGATGGCGAACCATACCCGTGATCAGTGCGATCGCCCCGTTGCCAGGATCTTCAGCCAAACAATACACTTCTACCAGAGACAAAGGCTCAAAAGTAAGCTTAAATAACTCTGACATAACCAATACTCAACACTCCGTTATCTCCTATCTAAACATGAATTCTCCTCCCCTTCTGCCAGGTGATCTCAAAGCGATTCATCACATTGCCCTCAATGTCCAAAATATGGAGGCTTCCCGTCGCTTCTACGGCACTATTCTTGGCTTAGAAGAACTCACCGGCGATCAAATCCCCGAAACCCTGATTCCCCTCGTCGCTGCCGGAAAAGTCGCCAATTTCCGTACTCCAGATGGCATCATTCTGGATTTGTTTTGGGAACCGGAATTATCGCCTCCCGATCCTAACCCGACTCGCCCATTTACTCGTGCCAACCATTTGGCCTTTGATATTGCTCCCACTGAGTTTGATCGGGCGATCGCAGTGCTTGCGGATCATCACGTTACCATTGATCATGGCCCGGTGACTCGTCCTACGGGACGGGGGATTTATTTCTACGATCCGGATGGGTTTTTGCTGGAAATTCGCTGCGATCGCGATTAAATTCTGCTCATAAGGTAGAATTGATGGGAAAAATTGGGGCACTCTTCCCATCAGATTTCAGAGAGCGATACTCCTACGGAGTCGCTACCCTAACGCCAAATCAACTACACCAGGGAGGACAACAAGGGGTGAAAATAGAGGACAATCCAGTGAGAGTAAACCCACTACAACAAGCTCTGGTGATGGATCTTCCCGTACACTTATGCGAGGATTATTCCCAATGGTTGTTCAATTATCTACAAGATCGAGAGCATTTCGGCGATCGCCGCCAGGGTCTCCAGGTCGTTACCCTCAACGCCGAAATGACCATGCAAGCGCGAGAAAACCCCGCCCTCGCTCAGGTGATTCGTCAAGCCGATTTAGTCATTCCCGATGGATCAGGAGTAGTTTTATACCTACAATGGCAAGGCTATCAAATCCAGCGCTCCCCAGGCATCGAGTTAGCTGAATCCCTGCTGCATTGCTTGGCTGCCTCTCCTCTGGCAGAGAACACCTCTAAAGGAGTATTCTTTTATGGCGGACAACCGGGTGTAGCCACAGAAGCCGCCCACCTTTGGCATCAGCGCCTACCCCACTTACCGATTGCAGGCACGCAACACGGCTATCTCTCGGAAATAGAACATCAAAATTTATTGCTCACCCTGGAAACGCAACAACCTCGTTTGATTTACGTGGGTTTGGGCGTTCCCCGCCAAGAACTGTGGATTGCCCAACACCGCTCCCTCTGTCCAGAGTCCATTTGGATTGGAGTTGGGGGAAGTCTAGATATTTGGGCCGGACGCAAACATCGCGCGCCATCCTGGTTGCGCGATCGCCACTTAGAATGGGTCTATCGCCTCTATCAAGAACCCAGTCGCTGGCGGAGAATGTTAGCCCTCCCTCGGTTTGCTTGGTTATCGCTGATCGAGTCCCTATGAAATTCTTTCGGGAAACCTTCCCCTTTTTCCGCCCACGAAAACCGCCCACCTCCGAAACACAATCGATCATCGAGTTTGACCAAGTCACCCAAACCTACCCCAACGGGGTATGTACTCTCCGGGAAGTCTCTTTAGTGATTCATCCCCAGGACTTTCTGTTTATTACGGGAGTCTCTGGAGCCGGGAAATCCACATTCCTCAAACTCATTTATGGCGCCGAAAAACCCACCTCTGGAGATCTGACCGTTCTGGGACAAAAAATGACTCAGATCAAAGGCGATCGCCTCTCCCAACTCCGCCGCCAAATGGGCATCGTCTTCCAAGACTACCAACTCATTCCCCAAAAAACCATCGCCGAAAATCTCATCTTCGTACTCCGCGCTCAAGGATTTCCCCCCCCCCAAATCCAACGCCGCCTCC
>CAZTRW010000075.1:0-17554 GCA_964616725.1 uncultured bacterium | reverse complement strand
CGATCGCATAACCCAAACTGCATCACCTCCGGGCACTGATTCAGCAAGCCCTACTGTAATAATTTGGTCTACTTAATGATCGCCTTCTGATCGGTAGTTTTAGGCGATCGCCACAGTGCCGCGATCAAACACCTGATCGTCAGTCCCAATCCCCTGAATAGTTAAATGATCATCGTAAACCTCATAGGCAGCAAAACTCAGGCGCGACTCTGAATAAGCAGTCCAGGCAGAATGCCCCACCTCTCGCAATCCGGCTCCTGCCCCACAAATCAGATAAGTAGTACCATTGATCGCTTTTGTTCTTTCGTAAACATGATCGTGGCCATTGATATACAACTGTACACCATAGGTCTTGAACAAAGGCGTAAGAATCTTAATCAAATGCTGATTTAACCCATAGTGAGCCGAAGAATAAATTTGATGATGACCAAAAACAATTTTCCAAGGCGCTTGAGATTGCTGTAATTCCTGTTCTAACCAGGGCAGTTGATTGGCCCAATCCGCATTAGTATTAGTATCTAGAGCAAATAACTGTACGGGGTCTTGCTTGACGGTATAGTAGCGCTTTCCTCCCATATTAAAGAGAGGATAGAGAGTTTGTGGTACACCATTGTCTGTCCGAATATCGTGATTTCCCAAACAGGCATAAAAGGGAATTCCCTGTTTGATTAGGGGCGCGTAGGGGTCTTCAAAAACTGCTTTGATTTTCTCAATTTCACCATTATTGTAGATATTATCTCCTGCCAAAACGACAAATTCACAGGAAGATGTGTAGGCATAATTTGCCATGGCTCTGGCAACTGCATATTGACCGGCTGCGCCTGTGCCTGTATCCGCAACTGAGATAAATCGCAGTCGTAGCGTACCCTGATCGGCAATAGCGATCGCCGGCGATCGGGCAGGAGACCCATATTTTTCCACCAGTTGACCTATTCCCCATCCTAGGGTAATCCCTCCGGTCCAACTGAGCAGTTGACGGCGTTTAATTTTCATACACTCTGGGGTTAAGGGCAATCCAGCCATTCTCCAGCGATCTCCAGAAAAATTTCCTCGGCGTGCAAGTTATTTGGAGCATTTATGCGTTTTCTCAGTTACTAAAGGGACTCCGCCGATGAGTTGTTACACACTCTTTAAAGGATGGCTACTTCTAGGCCCACCTATCGGGTTCTTCGCACTCCTCGTTCTCACACGCCCACTGCATGGCAGTGTACAGTTCCTCTCGTACTTGTGTAAGCTCCAAAAGTGAGGGCACGCAGCTAGGATTTCTTCCAAAAGATCGCTGCTTTAATGGCTAGGAAAAGATTAGTTAACTTCAAAGAAAGCACACCTCCTGTTTATTGTCAATTGCGATCGGTAACGGGGGTGAGAGTCGCACTCACCGATGTTTGGAATATGAACCCAACGAGCCACTCTTGCTCTATCCCCGCCGAGTACCCCTGGTAGGACTTGAACCTACAAAACACTTATCCTGAGTAAGTGATGTTTGCCGATTACATCACAGGGGCAAATCCCGATAGCAGGATTTGAACCGACAGACTTCCTGGATACTCCTGGTGGGAGTCGAACCCACAACCAACAGATTTTAAGTCTGCCGCGTCTGCCGATTGCGCCACAGGAGCATGGCTACTGTCCTGGTAGGGATTGAACCTACGACCTTTCGCTTAACAGGCGATCGCTACTACCACTGAGCTACAGGACAATACCAGCCAAGGAGCATGAATGTAGTATGAAGTTACATACTACATTGACAGAGAGGACAGGAGTTGAACCCGCGACCTCTTGTTCGACAGACAAGCGCTCTAGCCCACTGAACCAACCCCATCCCCATGAGCCATGAAATCATCTTGATTCACTTTTCCAGGTTCAGAAAGGCCCAGGAAAAGAAACTTTCCTGTTCTTTTCCCTGGCACTATTAATATACTACACAATGTAGTTCAGGCTGTCAAGAGATAATACAAAAAATCTCACATCCCCACTGCCCTATTCCCCGACGACTCCAGATCGGGTAAAATACTGACCGCAAGACCGCCCACTTAACATTTCTTTTCCCATGACTACCCGCGTTATCCTCGTCCGTCACGGCCAAAGCAGCTATAATGCCCAGAACCGCATTCAAGGCCGTCTGGATGAATCTGTACTGACTGAACAAGGTAAAGCGGATGCTCAATTAGCAGCAGAGGCTCTTCAAGGTTTACCGATAGATGCCATTTACTCCAGTCCTTTGCAACGCGCTCGTCACACGGCAGAAATTATTGGCTGCCATTTAGGTTCCTCACTCACCATAGAAAGTGTAGAAGCCTTGCTCGAAATCGATCTACCGCTCTGGCAAGGGATGGAGAAAAATGCTGTCAAGAGCCAATTTCCAGAAGAGTATCGACTCTGGAAATACCATCCAGAAAGGTTCAAAATGGTGGTTTCTACCCCAGAGGGTTTGAAAGAGCATTATCCGGTGGTAGCGATGTATGAGCAAGCCAAGGTATTTTGGCAGCATCTGCTCTCGAAACATGAGGGACAAACGGTGTTAGTAGTTGCCCATAATGGGATTAATCGGTGTTTGTTAAGTACGGCGCTGAATATTGCACCGATGTATTACCAGTCGCTTTTGCAATCAAATTGTGGAATTAGTGTACTCAATTTTGCGGGGGCTTGGGGGGAAGGAGTCCAGTTAGAATCGATGAATCTGACGAATCATCTGGGGGTACCGTTGCCGAAGTTTCAGGAACCGGAAGGGATTCGTTTGTTGTTGGTGCGCCATGGGGAAACGCAATGGAATCGGGATAAGCGATTTCAAGGGGTGAAGGATGTTCCTCTGAATGAGATGGGTAGGGAGCAGGCACGGAAGGTGGCGGAGTTGTTGCGGGAGGTGCCTTTAGATTTTGCGGTGAGTAGTTCGCTGTTGCGCCCGAAGGAGACGGCGGAGTTGATTTTGGAGCGGCATCCTGGGGTGCAGTTGCAACTTGAGCCAGAGTTGCGGGAGATTAGTCATGGGTTGTGGGAGGGGATGCTGGAGGAGGAGATTGAGCAGGCTTATCCGGGAATGTTGCGTCAGTGGCAAAGTGCGCCGGAGAGGGTGCAAATGCCGGAGGGGGAGAATTTGCAGCAGGTGTGGGAAAGGGCGATCGCTGCCTGGAGAGGTATTGTAGAATCAGCAACACCGGGTAGTACGGGGATAGTCGTCGCTCATGATGCGATTAATAAAGCCATTGTGTGTCATTTGTTTAATTTAGGCCCAGAATATTTCTGGAATTTCAAACAGGGAAATGGGGCAGTTACAGTGATTGATTATCCCCACGGCGCTCAGGGAAAACCGATGTTGAAATGTCATAATATTACCTTTCATTTGCAGGGTGGTATCCTGGATCAAACGGCTGCGGGTGCGTTGTAATGGATAGGTGGTATGGAGGAAATTACCCATTACCAAGACTATGAGTGAACTGCTAAAACAAGTGCGGGTAATTGATCCGGTGGCTCAGAGCGATCGCATCCAGGATATTTGGTTAGAAAATAGTGAAATTAAAGCTATCAGTGACTGCATTTCTGACTATCCTGCGGCAACTCAAGTTCAGGATTGCCAAGGTCTCATTTTAGGCCCTGGACTGATAGATTTGTACAGCCACAGCGGGGAACCAGGATTTGAAGAACGAGAAACCCTAGAGTCTTTTCTACAAGCAGCACGGGCAGGAGGATTTACTCGCGCGACTTTGCTCCCCACCACCGATCCTCCCGTAGATCATCCCGGAATTTTGTCTCTGCTGATGGCGAAAACGGATCCATTACCTGGGATTGCGGTCTCCTTTTGGGGAGCAATGACTCAGGGAGTCAAAGGGGAACAAATGAGTGAGCTAGGTGAATTAGCAACTGCTAATGTAGTGGGATTTGCGGATGGCCGCCCCCTCACTAATTTACTGTTGTTACGACGATTGTTGGAATATGGCCAACCCTTGGGAAAACCGATGGCGTTTTGGCCAGTAGCGGTAGATTTGGCGGCTAATGGGGTAATGCGAGAGGGGAGAGTGGCAACCCGGTTGGGATTGCCGGGAATTCCTGTAGCAGCGGAGACAGCCGCCTTAGCGGCACTGTTAGAGGTAGTTGCTCAAACGGGTACGCCAGTTCATGTGATGCGGGTGTCTACGGCTCGCTCTGTGGAGTTGATCCAGGCAGCGAAGGAGGGGGGATTACCCGTAACGGCGAGTGTGAGTTGGATGCATTTGTTGTTGGATACTGAGGTATTTGGTGAGGGGAATAGGTTTGATTTTATGCCTTACGATCCAAATTTGCGCTTGGCTTCTCCCTTGGGGAATGGGGAGGATCGGATGGCGCTGATTTGGGGAGTACACCAGGGAGTGATTGATGCGATCGCCATTGACCATACACCCTATACTTATGAGGAGAAAACCGTGGGTTTTGAGTCGGCTCCTCCAGGAGCGATCGGGTTAGAATTAGCGTTACCTCTGTTGTGGCACGGATTAGTAGAAACAGAGCAGCTTTCTGCGGTGCAACTCTGGCGAAGTTTGAGTACCTATCCTGCCTTATGTCTGAATCAAACTCCTCCTAGTTTAGCCCTGGGTCAACCCCTTGAGTTAATTTTGTTTGACCCACAAACCCTCTGGAAAGTAAACTCTACTACATTAAAGTCGCGATCGCTCAATACTCCTTGGTTTGAACAGGAATTACGCGGTAAAGTCATACGACGATTTGATCAGGCACTTTACTAATTACAGGATCATGGTTTCCTAGCTTAAGGTTCCATCCCTAGTCTTGACTCGAAATCCTGATTTGAGGAGGAATCTAAGTATCAAGGAATAGCCTAGTGATAGGGATTTTTCTGTTTAGACTCCATGCTATCTAAGGGAGTTACTATTATGCGAATGTCAAGTGTAGCCTTAGTCACTCTAGCAGCATTGATCGCGCCGGAGTTACCCACGGTGGGGAATCTACCCCCCAGGGAACCTACTGGAAATTCGGAGAAAGTTGATCCTGAGCTTCTTGATGCCATGATACAACAGGTGATGCCGGTGGCTCTGGCATCGGTGAGTTCTCCAGAGGTAGTACCTTTGGTGGCACAGTCTTTGACAGAGAAAAGGGCGATCGATGAAAATGAAGAGAGCTTATCTTGGTCAGGAGAGGAGATCAAATACCTCAAAGGATGGGTGGCTCAGGTGGTAGAGGCTTCTCTATCTCAGCAAGATTTAGCATTAGCAGGGAGCCATCGTCTCCAGGAAGTGGAAGGCACAATTACTCTCCTGAATATTTTCCTCGTTTTGCTAGCGAGTGTGCCAATTTTTGGGATACCTTTGTTTTGGTTAATCAGACGGTGGGTTGTACAAGATTTGGTAGAGATGATTCATGGGGATTTAGAAGGGTTTTCTACGCTAAAAACTGATTTGAAAGACTATCATCAGCGTGCCGATGATTGGATGGGTGAGCTATATCGTCATTTGAATATCTATAAACAACATATTCGGGATGAACTGAAAACAGTTCACGAACAATCTCAACAGTCTCAAGTGTCTTTGGCAGAAATCCAAAATATTAAAGAACAGATGATTCGGCAGTTTCAAGAGATGCTGGCGGAAGCTAAGGCGGAAAAGCAATATTTATTTCAGGAAATATACCACGCTCGCTCTTCCCAAATAGTCGAGACGGTGCCGGTGAGTTTGCCTTCTGAGATTCCTGATTTTTCGCCGCCGCAATTGGGACGAAATTTAGGGAGTTTTGTTCCGAATTCTACGTCGAGTATTAATCCGGAAGAGTTGACGATCAAGGATTATTTACATCAGGCCAAGCGGTTGACAGAATGTCACCGGTATCAAGATGCGATCACCACTTATCATCAAGTATTAAATATTATGCCTAATCACTATGAATCTTGGTTAAGTATGGGAAAAATATACGGAGAATTGCATCTACTTGAGGAAGCTAAAACGGCTTATCAAAAAGCTCTAGAAGTTGATTCTAGTCGAGATGAGGCTTGGTATAATCTTGGCAATACCTTAAGCCGATCCAATTACTATGTGGAAGCGATCGCTGCCTATACTAGAGCTTTATCGATCAATCCTAAACGATATGAAAGCTGGTACAATAAAGGAACTATTTTAGCCAAATTAGAGCAATACATCGAAGCAATTGAGGCTTACGATCAAGCCTTAATTTTGTGTCCTGAAAGCTGGGAAGCTTGGTATCAACGGGGCAATCTATTAGGATGGTTAGGCGCTTATGAAAAAGCGATCTTATCCTACGATAAGGCAGTGAACTTAAATTCCCAGAATGCCGAGCCATGGTACAAACAGGGTTTAGCCTTAGCCAAACTAGAACGGTATCCAGAAGCTTTAGCGTGTTATGATATTGCTGTTTCTTTAGGCAAACAAGGACAAGGATTGTGGCGCAATCGAGGGATCTCCCTAGAAAAATTGCATCGAGAGGAAGAAGCGATCGCCTCCTATGAACAAGCCTTAGCCATTCAACCCAAAGACATCGATTTATGGTTAAGAATTGCCCATCTTTTAGATCGCTTAAACCGCCCTCAAGATGCCCTTAATACCTATAACCATATCCTTAAAATTCAACCCAATCATCCAGAAGCTTTAAAACTGAGAGGGACAATTTTAGCAGAATTACACCAGTATCAAGAAGCAGTGCTCTCCTTGAGCCAAGCGATTCAAGCGCAACAAATTATTAATCAAAATTCTGCCTTGGGAGTATCTACCCGATCTTAAAGTTAACAAATATTGATTCCCCCTTCCCAACTCGCCTCAAAATTAGAGGTAAACTCAAGAGGTAAGGATTGACGCAGAGGTAAAGTGGATGGCGGTGACTTCATTTAAAAACCCGATTAAATTTGGTACAGATGGCTGGCGGGGAGTAATTGCCGCTGACTTTACCATGGAGCGAGTGGCTCAAGTTGCTCCCATTGCAGCCAGTATTTTAGCTCAAGTGTATGGAAAAGAGAGCGATCGCACCGTTATTGTCGGTCATGATCGCCGCTTTCTGGCCGAAGAATTTGCCCAAGTCGCCGCCGAAGCCATTCAGAAGGCTGGCTTTAACGTCTTACTCACAAGCCAATATGCTCCCACTCCCGCCTTCAGTTGGGCGGCAAAAGAAAAAAACGCCCTCGGTGCGATCGTCATCACCGCCTCCCACAACCCAGGTAAATACCTTGGTTTGAAAGTCAAAGGGGCTTTTGGTGGTTCCGTTTCTCCAGAGATCACCCAACAAATAGAGGCTTTATTAGATCAACCGTTCTCTCCTTCAGCCCAACCAGGAACCTTAGCACTTTTTGATCCTTGGCCATCCTATTGTGAAGTGCTCCGATCTAAAGTAGATATTGGAGCACTGCAATCCGCTATTATTCAAGGCAAATTAACCGTTTACGCCGATGTGATGCATGGGGCAGCCGCTGGAGGACTCCCACAAATTTTGGGGGTAGAAATTCGGGAAATTAATCATAACCGCGATCCCCTCTTTGATGGCGGTGCTCCCGAACCTTTGCCACGATATTTACCCCAATTATTAACAGAAATAAAAGCATTTGGCAGTTCTCCAGACACCTCGGATTTAGTCACCGGTTTAGTGTTTGATGGAGATAGCGATCGCATCGCTGCCGTAGACAAAGATGGCACTTATATGAGTTCCCAAGTGCTCATTCCGATCCTCATCGAACATTTAGCCACCCGCCGTGGATTCACAGGAGAAGTGGTTAAAACCATTAGCGGTTCAGATTTAATGCCTAAAGTCGCTCAACTTTACGGTCTTTCTGTTCATGAAACCGCCATCGGTTATAAATACATTGCCGATCGGATGTTAACCCATTCTGTCCTCATTGGCGGAGAAGAATCAGGCGGCATTGGCTATAACACCCATATTCCTGAGCGCGATGCTTTACTATCTGCTTTATACGTTCTCGAAGCAGTGGTACAATCGGGACAAAATCTAGGCGATCTTTATCGAGAATTGCAACGGAAAACCGGATTTACTTCCGCCTACGATCGCATCGATCTCCCTTTAGCCAGCATGGAGGTGCGATCGCGCCTCGTGCAAACATTAGACACCCACCCTCTCACGGAAATCGCAGCACAAGCAGTCACTGATTGCCAAACCATTGATGGCTACAAATTTCGATTAGCCAATGGCAGTTGGCTCTTGGTTCGCTGTAGTGGCACCGAACCAGTCCTGCGGTTATACTGTGAAGCAGCTACCCTAGCACAAGTCCATCAAGTCTTAAATTGGATTAAAGATTGGGCAAATCAATTGAGCTAGATCCTGATTACCAATCTCGTCTAACTAGAGCAAATCTGTTTAAAACTATGACTCAAGCTGTTATTGCCAGAGATGAGGTAATTTCTCCAGAACCTCAATCTCCAGAACGTCTATTCACCTTTGCCGAGTATCTCAACTATGAAGGAGAACCCGATGTTCGCTATGAATTATTTAGAGGAAAACTCATTCCTATGCCTGCGCATAGTCACTTGCACACGAATATTGGTCAGTTTCTCCTTTACTACCTACAACACCACTTGGCTGATTATAACTTGGATTTAGTGGCAACAGCCTTGGGAACTGGTGTGAGAACCGAAGAAAATTCTGCTCGTATTCCCGATGTGGTAGTGTACAGTAAAACCATTTGGGAGCAAGTGCGCGATCGCTCTGGTGCTGGAGTTTTAGATTTTGCCGAAAAGCCCCTTTTAGTAGTAGAAATTGTCAGCACCAATCGTCGCGATGATTATGTGATTAAACGCAATGAATACGAAGTCGCCGAAATTGCCGAATATTGGATCGTTGATCCGAAAAAGCAGCGGGTGCGAGTATTTCGTTATCCTACCCATGAAGAAGGGTATGAT
The DNA here is from genome assembly GCA_964616725.1 of uncultured bacterium. GTDB lineage: Bacteria > Cyanobacteriota > Cyanobacteriia > Cyanobacteriales > Desertifilaceae > Roseofilum. The sequence goes on along the minus strand of CAZTRW010000075.1, from coordinate 8,717 downwards.
TATGTAGACTTTTCGGCAGATCAGGTGATTATTTCTGGCGAATTAGCGCAGCTATCCTTATCCGTACAACAACTGCTGCATCCTCCCTTAGTCGAAGATTTGATCAAAGCAGAGCAGGCAAAACTGAAAACCCTCGAAACAGCCGCAGAAAGAGAACGGCAACGGGCGGAAACAGAACGGCAACGGGCGGAAAAATTAGCGCAGCGCTTGCGCGAAATGGGAGTAAATCCTGATGAATTAGAATGAGAGTGAGGGAAAGGAGGAAATACGCTTTCCTTATTCCCTCGTTTCCTATTCTTTATCTGTGAACTATCCATGAAATCTCTTGTCGTCGCTACGAGCAATCCTGGTAAACTGGAGGAACTTAAAGCCTATTTTACGGTTTTTAAGTTGGAATTTTTACCTAAACCTTCGGAATTAGAGGTAGAAGAAACGGGGAAAACCTTTCTGGAGAATGCTTGTCTAAAGGCTGCAGAAGTAGCAAAAGCAACTGGAGAATGGGCGATCGCTGATGACTCTGGGTTAAGGATAGATGCCCTCAATGGTGCTCCTGGCATCTATTCAGCTCGCTATGGCAATACTGATGCCGAACGGATTAACCGGGTACTCCAAGAATTAGGAGATACAGAAAATCGTAGCGCTCAATTTGTCTGTGCGATCGCCCTCGCCCATCCTTCTGGAGAAATCGCCCTCAGCAGCGAAGGCATCTGCCCCGGAGAAATTCTGCTCGCACCCAGAGGAACCGCAGGCTTTGGTTACGATCCCATTTTTTATCTGCCGCAGTATCAACTTACCTTCGCCGAATTACCTCCAGAAATGAAATCCTATCTCTCCCATCGAGGCGAAGCCTTCAAATCCTTTTTACCCCAATTTCGCAAACTCTTGTATCAAATTGCCAATGAGTAAGTCATTAAAATAAACTAAAGAACTATTCCCAACCCGCTAAAGTAGGACAATATAATGTAAGACTGAATCAGGATAGATATCATTAAAGGCTATCTATGCCCATCGCCAAGGCCACTGAACTTAGCCCTACTCAAACATTGCCATCATGACCACTGTCAATATTCAAGACTTTGAAATTATACAAGAACCAGGAGTTCGTCAACGATTAACGCTCAATGATCAGGAAGTGAAAAACTACCTGAATGAGCAGATGGAGTATATTCTCAACCATCGTGCGGTTCAGCATCCCCTGCTCAATTACTATCGCCAAAACAAATTTACCAAGGAACAAGAAAAGAAATTTTACCTCGAATGTTGGTACTATTTCCAATACGAACCCTTTTATATTACGAGTATGGCGGTGAATACTCGTGATTACCATATCTTGCGGGAAATCATCCTCAATGTTTATGACGAAGTGGCTGGTAAGGTAACTCATGAAACCCTGTTTCGTGAGCAAATCAATGACTTGGGAATTACCAACGAAGAAATCGATACCTACCAGTGCTTGCCCACCACTAAAGCCATCAATGAAGGCGCAAAGAAACTCTACGGTGAACCTCCCATCGAAAGGGCATTGGGGGCGTTATATGCTGATGAAACTATGTCTGCCGTCTTAGCCACTCAGTTAAATGATGGGTTAGAAAACCAAGGCTATGATAAAAATGTGCGGAAACATTGGCTGATGCATTTGAATGTGGAAATTGGCCATAGTAACAATGCCTTTAATGCGATCGCCCCTTATGTCATTGAACCCTCTGGACGCGAATTATTTGCCACCGGGATTAACCAATATCTACAACTCTTAGAAGCCTATTGGGATGGAGTTGATACCATTGTCAGAGGATCATCTGCACCATAGCAGAACTTCAGAAACCGGATTTCTCCAAGAAACCCGGTTTCTCCCCTAAAAATAAGATGCCAGCGTTCCCCTTCTTCTCACATCTAAAGTCGCACAATGAAAGGAACCACCAAAACTATTAAAATTGCGGAAATTGCAAGGAATTGGCGTAAATCCCCAATCTTTTAGCAATCGAATCATCGGTTCATCTTGTTTTTCCACAATTACCCTGTTCTCATCGAGGGACAAAACATTCATTCCCACTCCCTTACTGCTCATATACAGAGGATGACTATCAGGAAGAGCAAATTCTGTTACTCTCATCACATCCCAACCCTTAAACATTTCGGGGAGTTTATCCACCTTCTCAGGATGAATCAACACTTTACCAGGCGCTAAAAGCACAAACGTCGCATCAATGTGCATAGCAGATTGATCCTTAAATGTGAGTTCATGAATCCTGTACTCACTGCCTAAACATCTCCGTACCCACTCTATCCCAAAACGATTGGTGACATGACTGCGCTGTACGAAAATATCTCGCCCACATTTGGTAAATTCGGCTGCATCAAACACGGGTTCAAACTCCGTCAGAGAAGAGTTAAACGGCTCATCTTTGTCTGCTTCCTCATATTGGTAGTTGTAGAGTTCATCCCAGAGTTGGGGTTTAGGTGCAGGCAGCCACTGAGCGCCGCGATGAAAATACTCTTTGATCAAGGAGCGATAGGCATTAATTTCAAAGTATCTAGAGCGCCAAGGCATGGGAGCTTCGATCATCTTATCCCCAATAATCATCATCACATCTCTGGGCATGGCTCCATACAAACCACTGGGACTTTGCCAGTCGGGAGTTGCGTAACTTTGAGTATAATTCATGGCATCAGGACGACGCACTGTGACTCCCTCAGCTTCTAAAATATGAACAAATTCTGCCAGATCTTTTTCACCAGCTTTGATTTGCTCTTCTGGAAAAAGTTGCCCCCCATAAGTGCGAAAAAAGTCCCAGTAACGTGGTGGCATAGTGGCTTTTACGGTAATATGCCAAGGAGGAACCACTGCGCCATCTAATCGCCCAACAATCACTTCCTCTAAAGAGTCCCATTCATTGAAGGAATTGACGACAGGGATATCGGTGAGTACAGAATTGTCATGGTGTTCCATAATCAGGTAAATGATATAATCGGTGAGCTTGTTTGCCTTATTATCGCATTAGGAATCCAGTCTATCATTAGTAGATCCCTGGCCAATTCTTTTGGCGATCGTGGCGATGACCAAGTAAGGTAACTATGAATTCCAAGATCCTGTTCGGTGAAAAATGACTGATATACTTGAGCCAGCTAAAGATAGTGTCAAATCAACACCAGCATTGCTCCATTTGTCTTTGCTGTTGATCGCTATATTCCTCATTGCGTTAGATCCTATTTTTACCCGCTTGGTGGAAAATGAGCTTGGCCCTAATGGTACGGTTTTTAATCGAGAATTAATTGCTGGTTTAGTCTTCTTGTGCTGGCAAGGGATCAAGATGATCTTAGACAGTCAGTATAGCGATTTACCTGCTTCAGAAAATTCAGAGCCGATTACGGTTAAAACTGTCCTCACTTTTCTGTTGGGTATTGTTTTAGGGGAGCTTTGTCTGGTGACTTGGGCGCTCTCTTTAACGCAGACGAGTGTGGCGAATTCTAATCTTCTGCATAACTTGCCCTCGGTGTTTAGTGTTTTGGGCGGATGGCTATTTTTAGGCCAACGGTTTAATCGTCAGTTTATCATCGGGATGGTAATTGCCATTGGTGGTGCGATCGCCGTTGGCATTCAAGATTTACAAATTGCTCCCGAAAACTTTGTCGGCGATGCTTGGGCTTTATTCTCAGCGATTGTCTATGCGGGATACTTTTTAATCACAGAAAAGCTCAGAGATCGCTTTTCCGTCTTGACGATTAATCTTTGGTATACTATGCTTGCCAGTCTTATCCTGTTCCCTTTTGTCTTCTTCTGGGAAAATCAAATCTTTCCTACCTCCCTCACAGGATGGATTAATGTTATTGCTCTAGCTCTTCTTTCTCAAGTCATCGCTTCCGTGATTTTGATCTATGAACTGAAACAATTTTCTTCAGGATTCGTTTCTCTCTTTATGTTACTCCAGCCCATTCTGACGGCTCTTCTGGCTTGGATCGTATTTCAACAACCATTAAATTTCCTCAATGCCATTGCCTTTATTGTCGTTTTACTGGGGATTTATCTAGCCCAATCGGGTGAAGTGGTAAAAAATTCTGTAGAGACATTAAGCCAGAATATTTCTACTGAAGAAGAGGTGGGAGGATAAGACAAGAAAAACTTGACATACGATCAAAAATAGAGTAAACTTTATTCCTGTATCAACATAATTTTATTAGATTAAAACATGACTACATTTAACGAAAAATATACAAACTTTCAGGATTTTAATAATCTTTCTGATATGGGAATGATAATGTCTAGTGTCAAATGGCTTATAGATCATTATAAGGCTAAAGAAAAATATCGCCTGCAAATGGTTGAAGATTTAGACTTAAAACCAGGATATCGAGTCTTAGATGTAGGCAGTGGTCCTGGGTTATGGTCAAATCAACTGGCTCAAAAAGTTGCTCCAAATGGTTTAATTGTCGGGATTGACTGCTCGCAGGAAGCGATTAGTCATGCAGAAAATGAATTAAAAAAATCCCCCTATAGGGAAATTGTAGAGTATCGTCAAGCTAATTTTTTCAATATTCCTTTTCCTGCAGAAACTTTTGATGTGGTTTTTTGTTCAAATGCTTTGATGTACTTTCCTGATGAAGTTAAAACTCAAACCCTGCAAGAACAAAAACGAGTTCTGAAAGTGGGAGGAAGAATGGTCTCTAAAGAATATGATGGAGAAACTATTATTGTTTTTCCTATTCCTCCAGAATTATGGTTAAAACTGAAAAATGCTGTGGCTCAAGTCTTGTCAGAGAGAGCCAAAGAGGAATACTATGATGAGTATGTTGCTCGGAAAGTACGGCAATTATTCTTAGATCTAGGATTGGAGTCGATTGTCACGATACCTTACCCAGTTCAGATGTTTTCTCCTCTATCGTCCACTCAAAAAAATTACATTACGGAAGAGAGCCAATGGTTGATTAAAACGGCTTCTCCCTACTTAAGTCAGTTGGAAGTTTCGCAACTTGAAGCTTATTTTGATTCCGCTTCTGCTGAGTATATTTTAGACCGGGCAGATTTTTCTTATCTCATGGTGGAATTTATGTCAATGGGAACTAAGACGAATGAGAAATAGTAGGACGGACGAAGTTCAAGGCAGAATCGTCATGGGAAAGAAAGCTAAGGTTTCCCACTAGGCTGATAGTCTATAAGTATTTAGTATCTTGTTTTCTCCGTGCGATTTCTGCCAACCTCTAAATTATTATACACCCCAAACAGATTTTGCCCAGATTGACTTTAAATATTCATAAAATTTTGCTCTAATCAGTAGAAGATTAGCGTTTATGCGAGCTATACTAACTAGTAATCTCTCACGAACCTATAATCCAAATGGTAAACACTCTAATCACTACTGATTGGGAACAGCAGATTCAAGAAAACTTAGATTGTAGCTTTTCTGAGCAATCTTTACCGATGCTCCGTCAAATGTTTAAAAGAGATGGATTTATCAAAATCCCTGAAATCATGCCTTTGATCCTGCGCCAGGAAATGAAAAAAGAGGCGCTCAGATTGTTGGATCTTTATGCAGAACGACGAGACTTGAAGTTGGTAACAACTGGGAATACGCCTCGCAAAATGAGTGTCGTCACCAGTGAAACCATCGCCGCTAACAGTGAATTTATAAATATCATCTATCGCTCAACCTCTCTGCTCAGCTTTCTGGAAAAACTTGCGGGTGAACCTTTTCTTCCTTGCCCATCCAAAGATGAAGAATTTTTGATTACCCGACACGAAAAAAGTGGCGATACTCACGGATGGCACTGGGGAGATTATCGCTACGCTCTCATTTGGATTCTGGAAACCCCACCCATTGAATATGGCGGGATGTTACAATGTGTTCCTCATACGGAGTGGGATAAATCTCATCCCAGAATTCACGAATATCTCTGTGCAAATCCGATCCGCACTTATGGTTTTGTGAGCGGTGATATTTATTTACTCAAAGCTGATACAACGCTCCATCGTACTGTGCCTTTGAATCAGGATGCCACGCGAATTATGCTCAACATGACTTGGGGATGTTTGGATGATGAAAAAAGAAATCTCCAAGGCAACGATCGCTGGTGGGCAGAAAAAGAAGTAGAAGCAGCAATCTATGGCGAAAATCAGACTTGATGCCAAGATTAACTATAGTAATTAGGGAAAGAAAACGATGGGAATTCACAGAGATAAACTTTTAGTCTCTTTTCTATCCTCTGTGATTCAAAAACCTTTGAGTGGATGGTTTAAATTGACTTACACAGGTTTTTGAATCACGATTTCTACTACTCTGCGCTTACGTTGAGGATCGATCGCAATCAAGCGGATATACTCTTGAGGACGATCTTCTAGAATCATCTGAAGTTGATGAATCACTGCCTCTAAGCTTTCACCAGCAACCGTGCCACAGTTTTGCCATGATCCGGTGCGAAACCGGCGAGGATCGGCACATTCAATTCCCAAGGTATAACCTCCTTGGAGTATCTGTTGGACTTGAGCGGTAATGTCTGCTCCTAATTTAGCTGTATTGGCGGAAGAAATAGGGGGAGAAAGTGGAGGGGAAGATGGGCGTTTAATTTCTGGTTGATAGGTTTGAGCTAATTTGAGAGTGTGAATGTATTCCTGTTGTTGTTCAAGTTTTTCTCCCGTTGCCATTAACTCCTCTAAACCCCATTGTTGAGATTGGAATTCTGGTGGTTTTTCCTTGCTGTTGACTAATCTTGCGCCAATTTTGTCGTAGCCGACTGTTTCAATCAGGCGCAAAATTTGGGCATCGTATAAGCGCGATCGCAATACGGCAAAAAAATCAATCGATTGATGGATAAATCGATCCACTAATGCTGTTATCGCTGAATTTGGTAGTCCATCAGGAGCAAAAATGGCTTGTACAATTCCTAGTTTATCATGGCGATCGGGTTCCCAATAAAATTTTTCCATCCGTCCATCCCGAATTAAAGGAGCATACAAAGTCGCAAAATCATTACCGGTGACGATAATGGGAACTCGATGGAGAGGAGTCGGATCGTAGCTGCCAGGAAGCTGTACATCTGTGGGGCGATCGGCGATATTCATCAAGGTACCATGAACTAATTGTGTATTTACCGTATATTGAGTGCGATCGTCCAAACGCCCTGCTCCCGTATCCAAATCATTAATCATTAATACCGTCATTTTTCCCCGCACCTTAATTAACTCTGCTGCTTCTCGATAGCGCAACCGAATTAACCGTGAAGGATCGCCTGCATCTGGACTTTCTAGTTCTCCTGCTGACATATGAACCACTTCCACCCCCATTTTTTGAAAGACTAATTCACATTGAAATGTCTTGCCCTCACCTTTACGTCCATGAATCCCTAAAATGAGAGGAACAGGTACTTGGGGTAAATCTAAGAAATTCTTGCTAATATGAATGGCAACTTTCTGTAAAAATCGAGGTGAAATATAGTAATTCATAGCTCTATTTTTCCTGCAATCAAAAACAGTCACATGATCGGATCTATTGTATCAGAAATGGGGGCGATCGCTCGTTTCAACTGTTCACTGTTTAATGGAGTACCACAATTTTTGCAAAAGTGAGCATCGAGATCGTGAAACAGTAAACCACAGTGTTGGCACTCAAGCTTGATTTTTAGCTGCTCTTTTTTGACAAAATACTTAACCAACTCTCCCACTTGCCAAGGAATGAGCGCAATCCCGGTTAAAATCATCGCTAAAGTAATCCACCGCCCAGCTTCAGAGAGGGGAGTAATATCCCCAAATCCTACGGTGGTCATGGTCACAATACAGAAATAAACAGCGTCAAAAAAGGTACGAAATGCTTGGGAATTGATTGAATGTTCAATCTGATAAATGAGTCCTGAATAGACGAAAATAATCGAAAATAGGGTAAAACCAATTCGGGTAACGATCAGTCCATCTTGCCCATTGGCTAGGATGACAAAGGTTTTGCTTTGCATAAATCTAAGGAGGTGTAAAATGCGAAACCAAGTCAAATTTCGGGAGAATCCTATCCCCATGCCCAGTAGTCCTAATAGGAAGGGTATGAAAATGAATAAATCGATTAAAGAATAGATGCTAAAAATATAATTTATTTTTTGTTCAGCACACCAAAGCCGAATGAGATATTCCAAGATAAATAAAACTAAAATACAGGTGTTAGAGAGGCTGAGAATCTGGTATAAACTGGTGGGGAGAGGATAGGTTTGGATGACAAAAATTAGGGAGGAAATGAGCACTAAGCTAATAATTGTTAGGTTGAAAATATGTCCTGGGGGAGTGTCTGGACTGAGCCATTGATTCAGGGTTTGGCGTAGGGTGAGCGAGAAGGAAGTGAGGGGAACCGGCGGACTAGGGAACATCAGTGGCGTGAGTGATTAAGTTGGTATGCGATCGCTGTCTACTATCATTGAGTGCGGACAAGATAGATGTCCGCACTGGCTAGGGGTTATTTTATGGCGGTGAGGATGCGTTCGGTAACCTCAGTATCTCTGATGGATTCAGGGGTATTTTCCATCAACACGGTTTCGATCTCATATTCATACTCAGCTTCCGAGGGAGTCGGAGTGGTACGATCGCCTGTAGTCAACAACCCCACTACACCCAATCCGCCGAGAGCCGCTAATCCAGCGACGGTGGCTAGGGGATGATGGTTGAAGAACTGGGCGATCGCAGTAGTCACCGGAGAGCTAGTGTCACTGGCAGTATTGTCCATGGATTTCTGGAAAGGACAACCTTGAGC
>CAZTRW010000074.1:0-17723 GCA_964616725.1 uncultured bacterium | reverse complement strand
CTTAACATTTGCAAATGCTTCGATACATTGGCTTGATTTAAACTTGTGATCTCGCAAATTTCCCCTACGCTGCATTCCTGCTGACAGATACACCACAAAATATGTAACCGACTGGGATGTATTTATTGATACCTCAAGATCGCCAAAAGTGTAGAAAAACTATGGTTCAAGGGGATTAGAGATGCGGAACCGGGGACTTGAACCCCGAAGTCCTTGCGGACACTAGAACCTGAATCTAGCGCGTCTACCAATTCCGCCAGTTCCGCTTGTGAGAGAAATTAATCACTCCGATCTTCTATTATTAACTTTTTGCCTGGTAAAGTCAAGGATAAAGTTGATAATTGTGGTTAGGAGCGCAAAGCCTTGACGGGATCGAGTTGACTGGCTTGCCAAGCGGGCAGGAATCCGGCTCCGATGCCAACGATCGCGGCAGAACCGAGGGACCAAGTGGCCACCGTAGGATTAAATTGGTAGGGCAAGTTAAACTGATGGGCAACGATTAAGGTTAAACCATGAACCGTGGCGATCGCCATTATTCCTCCCACCAAGCTTAACAGCGTCGCCTCTAAAATAAACTGATACAAAATATCCTGAGCAGTTGCACCAATCGCCAAGCGCAAGCCAATTTCCGGTGTTCTTTCCATCACCGCAGCGATCATAATATTGGCAATGCCTACCCCTCCTACCAGCAACGCAATCAATCCCACCAAAGCCAATCCCTGAGAGGCTAATCGCAGAGTGGCTCGTTGCTGTATTAAGTCCTCTATATTATTACTGATCCAAAACCGTTCCCTAGGAAACTGTTCCTCAAACAAATCCTTTACCTGTGCTTCTAGGGCAGTTAATTGTTCAGGGCTTTGGGGGCGGATAAAAATATTCCGAAGGAATCGAGAACCCGTGAGAGAATAATGCACGGCTAGGGGAATCAAGATCAATCCTTGTCCATCGTTACTCTGAGGAAGACTGGCGATCACTCCCACCACGATGTAGGGTCTACCTTTGATATAAATGCGTTGATTAATTGGATCGTCCTCTTGAAACAGTTGATTGGCGAGAAATTCATCAATAATCGCTACAGAACGAAAGGTAGTAAAATCTTCGGTTATAAATGGCCGTCCTTTCAAGATGCGTCTACCTGTAGTATGAATGAATTCTTCTGAAACGGCGATCGGCCAAGAATCTGCCTGTTGATCTTGAAACAAGATTAGAGCAGTCCCCATGTGTGCCTTTGTCGCCATGGCTTCCACGCCGGTGAGCTGTCGCCGCAAAAACTCCAGATCGTCAAAAGTCATGCCTCGTTTCCAGATCTCCACTTGTGGCGCTTCTCGTTTACTCAACTCTTGCTCCATCACTGCTTCCGAAATTGTTCCTACCTTGAGGGTGGCATCTACTGCCAGCACTCCCATAAAGACTCCGATGAGGGTTAACCCCGATCGCACAGGATTACGACACAGGGAGAGCCAAGTCACTAAAATTAAATTGGGTACAGAAAGGCTCATTTTACATTAAGTTTTGTGACAATTTCTGCCGTTGCGCATAAAATCGCTGCTTTTTTTCCGAGATCCCTATAGAGACCTTTTTACGTTATTCTCTCCCATCTCCCCAAGATGGGAGTTTTTTTAGGAGTCCACCCCATGATTTTACCGATCGCCCTGTTTAGTATTTTAGTGATCCTCTGGACCCAAGAGGTGTTAGGACAAAAACCAGAAAAGAAAAAAACCCCAGAGGAAAAACTGGGAGAAGCGATCGCTGAATACCTCAAAGCTGGGATTAAAATCCGTAAAGATTAACCAATCCCCTGGCTTTGGAGAAACGTTTTTACCTCCTGCTCAGTGGGTTGAGAGGCGATCGCTCCCGCCTGCAACGTCGTTAACGCACCCACCGCCGCCGCATAAGTAACAATTTCCCTCACTTTTTGGGGATCAACCAAACTAGAAATGCGATAGCGATTGAGTTGATGAATCCAACCAGCCACAAATCCATCCCCGGCTCCTGTGGTATCTTTAACGGCTACGGCAAAAGCCGGGATCACCCCCTCCCCTTCACCGATGGCATAGCGAGTGGGCTGATTCCCTGCAGTCACCACCACTCCTTCCAAGTCGGGGAGTTTGTCACGGATAGCTAAGGGATCGGTGGTTTCAAACAAAAATTGGGCCTCTTCATCTGACATTTTCACAAAGTCCACTTGGCCCAATAAGTCATAGATTAATGGTTTAGCCTGTTCTGGATCGGGCCAAAATACCGGCCGCCAATTCACATCGACTACTAGTTTGAGATGATATTGATTAGCTAAGTTTAAGGCGGTGCGAATGGCTTGGGCCGTTTGGGGATAAGCCAACTCCAAAGTCCCCAAAACCAGGTATTCTGCTTCTTTAAACAAATTTACAGGCAGTAAGTCACCCTGGAGATAGGCATCCGCAAAGTCAGTAGTTGAGTAGGCTCCAAATCCCGCAAAGTAGCGATCGCCCCGATAGGAGTGAACCACATAAACCTGTCGTGTGGGAGCCGTCGGATGGCGCTGAATCCCCTGGATATTCACCCCAGTTTCTTCTAAAACTCGGACTAAGCGATCGCCAGCCTCATCCGATCCTACACTCCCCAGAAAGGCGGATGAAGTTCCCAGTTTAACCAAACCACAAGCCACGTTAGCGGGTGCTCCTCCTGGATATTGAGTCCAGGATTTGACTTGATCGTAGGGAAGTCCAGCTTTATCGGCTAGACAATCGAATAAAAGTTCACCTAAGCACAGAACCTGAGCTATATCCATAGAAAAAATTTCAGTAAGCCTAGAACCCTCAGTTTACCAAAAAACGCAACTAAGCCCCGATCGGGCGCTCAGAAATAGGAGAAGGAAGATTAATCCTCATCTAAGGGTAAACCCATTTGGACTTTCCCCTTCCCAAAATAGCGGCCAAATTGGAGTTCGTAGACTTCATCTTCATCTTGGGTTTCCACTGCCAACGGGGAGCGAGGATAGCTGACACACAGGAGAGCATAGCCTTGTTTTTGGAGTTCGGGAGATAACCCCATCGCTTCCGGCTGGTAAACTTCTCCTGACAATATCCTCACAGCACAGGTAGTACAAGCACCGTTGCGGCAGGCGAAGGGCAGTTCAACCCCTTGACTTTCTAGATTATGAAGGATGTAGCGGTCTTCATGAACTTGGCAGGTATGGATTTGATTGGTGTGGCGATCGCAAATCTTGATCGTATAAAGCTGAGTCATCGTTATCCCGAACACTTACGCAAATTTTTCCCATTTTCTCATAGTTACATCGCCAAAACAACCTTACCCCACTCCTCACCCCTGAGCCAAACCACGTAACTTCACAATCCAATCGTACAGTCCATCTACATCCAGACGATAACTTAAAGGATGAGCGATCAAGTACGCCGTACTATCAAATAACTTCTCAATTTCTACCAATCCATTTTCCTGTAGGGTTCGTCCCGTCGAAACTAAATCCACAATCGCTTCCGACATATCCGTAATGGGCCCTAATTCCACTGATCCGTACAGAGGAATAATTTCTACAGGCAAATCCAAGCTCTGAAAATATTCTCTGGCACAACGTATGGATTTAGAAGCTACCCGACAATGAGCTGGTAAATCCAGCACACTCTGATAGGGACTAGAGCGTTTTACTGCCACTGACATTCGACAATATCCAAACCCTAGATCTGCCAACTGAGCTACGGCTGCTTGCTTTTCCCGCAATACATCATATCCCACAATGCCCAATTGGGCCTGTCCGTATTCCACATAAACCGGCACATCTTGAGCACGCACCAGCAAGCCTTTCATCGTTTGGGTTCGATCTATGATTTGCAGTTGGCGATTGCTAGAATCGAGAAATTCACTGAAATCCAAACCCATTTGTTGTAAGTGCTCAATAGTTTCTTTCAGCAGAGCACCTTTCGGTAATGCGAACGTCAGCATACAGTCCATCAGTTGAGGGAGACGTTAGCATTTTAGCGGTTATCGGGATCTCCAATTATGCCTCTACCTTTTTTAAGGCTGCCTCTGCTGCTTTTTTCTCCGCCTCTTTTTTGCGACGACCCTTGCCTTGACCATATTTCTTCCCATTCACCCATACTTCTACTGTAAAGACTTTGGCATGATCGGCTCCCAGTTCTTCTACTAATTTATACTCTGGGGTCTGTTGATATTGCTTTAATGCCCATTGTTGGAATTTCCCTTTACTATCCATCAAATTAGCTATAGTCTCATCTGAAGACGGCTGGATCAGACTATCGGCAATATCGGTAAACAACTGATGGACAAATTTTCGTACCTTGACAATTCCGGCATCAAGATAATAGGCACCAATAATTGCCTCTAAGGTATCACTGAGTAAGGAGGGATTATCTTGGGCTTGGGTTTGTAGTGCTCCTTTGCCGAGTCGCATCAGTGAGCCTACTCCTAATTCTTTGGCTAATCGTGCTAATTGTTGTTCATCGACTAATTTTGAGCGTAATCGAGTCATTTGTGCTTCGCTAATATTGGTGGCAGTTCCATAGCGCTTATAAATGAGTTCACTCACTAAAAATCCTAAGATAGCATCGCCTAGAAATTCTAGACGCTCGTTGTTTTCGAGGGTGTCTATATGTTCGTTGGTGTAAGATCGATGGGTTAAGGCATTCAGCCAAAGGGCTTGATCTTTTAGGGTGGGTAGGGCAAGGGGTTGAGCAGAAGATCGCATAAACTATCCCATCATCAGGATGGATTGACTTTGAGTAACCAAAAAAGTTTGGGGTAAGTAGTTTTTGGTCAGTTTCTATCTCAAGTCCAGGAGAACAGAAGAATTTTTGGCAAATTATCCTTGAAATGAGGTAAAAACTCACAGCTACTTCTAACCTAACATTATTTTACTTCTGTGTCAATTGTCTGATGAGCGTCTGAGGGAAAAGAGATCTTCTGACTGAAGTGGGGAGGGGTTATTGTATTACCCAACCAGTGAGGGAGTCGCTGAAGTTTTCCCATTCTGGTTCCGAAATGATATGGCGATCGCAAAACTCCTGTAGGATCTCACGCAGCACTCTCCAAGCATTATGGCGATCGATGCGCTCTTGCGCTTCCCGGAGAGCCTGAAAAGGGTGAAAATGGAACCCACCAGACAACCAATTCCCGAATAACTCCCCTCTGGATCGATCACGTTCACCTGCCAATACTGGTCTTCCAAAAACAATTGGATCATCCAACCTTTATAATACTCAATCATCACCATTTTGTTCGGGAAATCCTCACCCATTAAATACTTTGTCTTACCTAAAATTTTCCTACCCTAATTCCCTCTGTGCATCCGGATCAATCAGGCAATTTAAGGTTGAGGCTGAGGCAGAGAACCTGGACGAACCTCAATCTCCTTAGTGTTGCCACCTCGATAGACTTCTAGTACCATTAACTGTCCCACTTGAGAACGCTCTACCAGAGATTGCACTTCACTGGCTGTCGTCACCAGAATATGATCGACTTTGAGAATAATATCTCCCGGTTGTAAATCAGAATTTTCTGCCGGAGAATCCTTCACGATTCCCGTAATAATTACCCCATTATTTATGGTTTCTGGAATGGGAAAATTTTGCTGCTGTAAGAGAGATTTTGTAGTAGGAGTTAACTCCACCATTTGAATCCCTAAAAACGGATGCTCTGCTCTGCCTGTAGCAAACAACTGATCGGCTACCCGAATTGCCGTTTCGATGGGAATAGCAAACCCTAATCCTTGAGCATCAGCACGAATGGCTGTATTAATGCCAATCACTTCTCCGCGCTCGTTTAACAACGGGCCTCCAGAATTTCCCGGATTAATGGCAGCATCCGTTTGAATAAACTGTACCCGTTTATCGGGAATACCTACTTGGGCGCTGGATCGCCCTAAAGCGCTAATAATGCCTGCCGTTACGGTATTATCTAAACCGAGGGGATTACCAATGGCGATCGCCCACTGTCCCGGCATTAACACCTCCGAACTTCCCATCGCTACCACGGGTAACTCATGAGCCTCAATTTTTACCACTGCAATATCCGTTACCGGATCTCGCCCCAACACCATCCCCTCAAACCTACGTCCATCTCGGAGAGTAATCTCCACCACATCTGCTCCCTCCACCACATGAGCATTAGTAATCAATTGTCCCTGGGGACTGAGAATTAAACCCGATCCCGTTCCCCGTTCCAACCGTTCCGGTAAACTCGGCAATTCTTCGCCAAAAAATCGGTCTAATAAAGGATTGCGAAAGGGCAAAGACCTGGAAGATTGTACCCGCCGAGTTGCATCAATTCGCACCACTGCCGGCCCGACTTTCTCCACAGCCTTAGCAATAAAATTAACATCAACGTCCTCCCTTGGCTCCATCAGCCCAGGGGGTTGGGGTAAGGGAGGCAGTACCACAGGAACCACAGCCGAGCCAAAGAGATTGAATCTAAATCCTTGCTGGAGATATCGACTGCCCAGCCATCCACAACTTCCTCCCATCGCAAAGATACCCAGATAAGTGATGACCCGTTTGATAATAACCTTCATAGCGGTTTCCCCTGGTGAAAATTTCCCATTCGGTTAGAGATCCGAGGACACTAACCCTTATTCCTGCCACAAGTGTTCTAATTTTACAAAAAATCACTGAAGCCTGAGAAACCTCATTTGTAAAGAGATGATCCGGTTTTTCTCTCTAATGGTATGATCGGCTCAGAAATTCAGCAAAAGGGTGAATAGGCTATGACACCAGCACCGATAGCTCCTGTGGTGCTAGTCATTTTAGATGGCTGGGGTTACCGTGAAGCTACTGAAGGAAACGCTATTGCCGTGGCAAAAACACCCATTATGGATAGTCTACAGGCAGCTTATCCCTATACCCTAATTCAAGCTTCTGGAAAAGCTGTCGGGTTACCCCAAGGACAAATGGGTAACTCAGAAGTGGGTCATATGAACATTGGTGCAGGACGGATTGTCAAGCAGGAATTGCTACGCATTACTGATGCGGTAGAGGATGGTTCTTTGTTAGAGAATCCAGTACTGCAACAAGTCTGTCAGCAGGTGAAAGCTCGCTCTAGCAAGCTCCATTTCATCGGACTGTGCTCAGAGGGAGGGGTTCATTCCCACCTAGACCATCTATTTGGGTTACTGAAGTTAGCTCAAGTTCAGGAGATTGAACAAGTTTGTATTCACGCGATCACTGATGGTCGCGATACTTATCCTACGGATGGTCTGAAAACGCTCCAAAAACTCCAAGCGGAATTGGACTTGGTGGGAGTAGGCCAAATCGTGACGGTGATGGGGCGCTATTATGCCATGGATCGCGATCGCCGCTGGGATCGAATTCAGAAAGCCTATCAGGTGATCACCGATAACACCATTACCGCCCCAGGAGATGCCATTTCTGTTCTGGAGGCTTCCTACGCCCAACAAATCACCGATGAGTTCGTGATCCCGGTTCGCTGTGCGCCAGGAGCCGTAGAACCCGGGGATGGGATCATTTTCTTTAATTTTCGCCCCGATCGGGCCCGACAACTCACCCAAGTGTTCGTCGCTCCCCATTTTGAGGGCTTTGAGCGTCCCTTGATCGATCCCTTGGCCTTTGTCACTTTTACCCAGTACGATTCTACTTTCCCGGTTTCTGTCGCTTTTGAACCCCAAAACCTGAACAATATTTTGGCAGAAGTTTTGGCTCATCAGGGTCTACGTCAGTTTCGTACTGCGGAAACGGAAAAGTATGCCCATGTTACCTATTTCTTTAATGGGGGGTTGGAAGAGCCTGTAGAAGGAGAAGATCGGGAGTTAGTTCCCTCTCCTCAAGTGCCTACCTACGATCAGCAACCGAGTATGTCGGCAGCAGCCGTTACAGAGGTGGCGATCGCCGCCATTGCCGAGCAGGTCTACTCTCTAGTGGTGATTAATTATGCCAATCCAGATATGGTGGGCCATACTGGGATCATGGCAGCGGCAGTTGAGGCCGTAGAAACGGTAGATCAGTGCTTAGGTCGTCTGATTGAGGCGATCGGTAAAGTCGGCGGCACGACCTTAATTATCGCTGACCATGGCAATGCAGAACTGATGTATGATGAACAAAAGAATCCCTGGACAGCCCACACCACCAATCCTGTCCCCTTTATCCTCGTGGAAGGGGAAAAGCGTAAAATTCCCGGCCATGGAGCTAATGTCGTCTTGAGATCCGATGGGTGTCTCGCCGATATTGCCCCCACAATTCTGGAAATTTTGCAAATTCCTCAACCTGTAGAAATGACAGGCAAGTCCATATTCCAATCTCCAGCCTATGAACTGCAACGGAATCGATCGCCAGTTTCCCTCTTGCGGTAAAACCCTTTGTTATTGATTCCCAAAACCTTCCCTTATGACCGTTGTCACCTTATTACAAATCATTTGGGCCATCTCAGCCTTTGGTCTGGTGGTCTTAATCTTGCTCCATAGTCCTAAAGGAGATGGTATTGGCGGGATCGGCGGCCAAGCGCAGTTGTTTACCAGTACCAAAAGTGCGGAAACAACCCTCAATCGAACCACTTGGGCTTTAGCCGTGATCTTTATTGGGATTACCATTGTGTTAAGTGCCGGATGGTTAACCCCCGCCAGTTAATCCTTGGGGCGATCGCCACCCTGATCTTAGCCCTCTTTTCCTATGAATGGGGTCTAGCCTTGACCCCTGCCACCCCACCGCCTCTCCCCATTCATCCCCTCCCTCCCTCCTTAGCTCAATGGCACGATTCCCAGGAATCAGGTGATTATTTTGACGCGATTTCACCCGTAAGTGTGGGCTACTTAATTTGGTCTGACTTCCCTCTACAGGTTTATCTCGATCCGGTGGATGCTCCAGAGAATAAAGCCGTCAAATCCTGGATCAGTGCGGTGGAAACAGCGATGCAAGAATGGCAGACCTATCTCCCCCTCGAAATTAGCCCCAATCCCGAACAAGCTGATATCCTCATCCATCGTCAACGCCCCCCCCTGCAATGGAACCCCAATGGCCCCCTAGAACGAGTGCGCGCTGCTACCACTCGCTACCAACTTTACCACCGTTCCCGACCCCATCACGGCA
Source organism: uncultured bacterium (assembly GCA_964616725.1). Taxonomy (GTDB): domain Bacteria; phylum Cyanobacteriota; class Cyanobacteriia; order Cyanobacteriales; family Desertifilaceae; genus Roseofilum. The sequence goes on along the minus strand of CAZTRW010000074.1, from coordinate 8,676 downwards.
AAGTAGTCAATTTTCTTGCCCATCGCTGCGAAATTTTCCTGACTCCAGACCAAACCCCAGACTATACTCTGGCAACAGCGCGCCATGAACTAGGACACGCTTTGGGCATTTGGGGTCACTCTCCTGAACCGACAGATGCGCTGTATTTTGCTCAAGTGCGTAATCCTCCAGGAATTTCTGCTCGCGATCTTAATACCCTCAAACGTATCTATCAGCAACCGACTCGCTTAGGATGGCCTGCAGATTAGGAAAACACTAACCTTTCGGCTGTCGCTGACCTGAATGTGTCCAACTCCTGAAGAGGTGAGAGGAATCGGTAAAATATAGGGAAGAATAGAAATAGGGCGCACTTGTGGAGGACATAACAATGAAGTTTGCCTATTTGAAACCCTGGTTAATTCTGTCGAGTGTTCTATTCATAACATTTGTTCTGGTGGGCGATCGCTTATTTCCGAAATCATCCCTAGGCACTGCGAGTGCCCAGACTCGTGTGACCCTCAATCAGTTTATGATTGGCTTAATTCCTAAATGGGAACGGAAAAGCAATCCTTACGAAAGGACAGAGGAAGCGATTAAACAGGAAGAGTCGGGAGGTAAAGCAACCGATCAGAAGAAGTGATTTAGTCTTGAAAGCTATAGATTTGCTGAGTTTCCCAATGGCTTAAGAGGGCGGAGGGGCGAACGGTTGTACGCTCAAATCGTTGTCGTTGGAGTTTTAGCTGTAGTCCATTCAGGGGATCTGTGCCATTGCTGACGAGGAATTCTAGGCGTTGCACGGGAAACCAGTCTACGAGACAATCAAGAAAGGTGGCGATCGCCTGAGTATAGGGATGATCCGGGTGTTGATACCAGGCTGTCATACCCATTTCTGGTTGATCAAATCCCAGATGGACGATTAATGAGGGATGAGCAAACAGGGCGATCGCCACCGGTCGAGTTTCTTCTTGTAACAATAATCCTTTTTCGTCCGCCCATGAGCGCAGTTTCTCTAACCATTCATAACGTTGCATCGCTGCGGGATTGGTCTGTTTCCATTCCAGGGCAACGGTGACTAAGTAAGTCTGAAGTAGCCAGTGGCCCAGCTTCTGGGCTTTAGTCGCTAAGTAGGTGGAGTTATAATTAGTGGCTTCAATCAACAGGGGAACGCGATCGACCATTTCCAGTCCATAGCCTTTCAAGCCCGCAATTTTACGAGGATTATTAGTAATCAAACGAAATCGCTTTACCCCCAAATCATTCAAGATTTGTGCACCTACCCCATAATGACGTAAATCAGCAGGAAATCCGAGTTTTTCATTGGCTTCTACCGTATCTAATCCTTGGTCTTGTAGCATATAAGCCTTAAGTTTATTGACCAAGCCAATCCCGCGCCCTTCTTGGCGCAAGTAGACCACTACTCCTAATCCCGAATGTTCGATCATCTTCAAGGCGGTTTGCAGTTGCATCCGACAATCACAACGCAAAGATCCCAAAGCATCACCAGTTAAGCATTCTGAGTGCATCCGTACCATGACGACTCGATCGCCAAATTGGGTGGGATCACCTTTGACGATCGCAATATGCTCAGAGTCATCCAAGAGATTGCGATAGGCGTAAATTTGAAACTTCCCAAACTGGGTAGGCAAATTGGCCACCGCTTCGCGCTTGACAAAGCGTTCGTGTTGGAGGCGATAGGCAATCAGATCGGCAATGCTAATAATTTTGAGTTGATGGTATTGAGCGTAGCGAATCAGTTGGGGTAACCGTGCCATGGAACCATCCGGGTTTTGAATTTCGCAGATAATGCCCGCAGGATATAATCCCGCGAGACGGGAAAGATCCACACTGGCTTCCGTGTGTCCCGCCCGTTTTAGCACACCGCCTTCCCGCGATCGCAAAGGGAAAATATGGCCCGGTCGTCGCAAGTCTTGGGGGCGAGTGTGGGGATTAATGGCCACTTGAATCGTGCGCGCGCGGTCTTCAGCGGAGATGCCTGTGGTTACGCCGAGTTCGGGGGAAGCATCGATGCTGACCGTAAAGGCAGTTTGATTTTTATCAGTGTTGTGGGTGACCATGAGGGGAAGGTCAAGTTGATCGAGGCGATCGCCAGTCATCGCCAAACAAATCAGTCCCCGCGCATAGACAGCCATGAAGTTAATCAGATCCGGGGTAGCAAACTGAGCCGCAGCAACCAGATCCCCTTCATTCTCTCGATTTTCGTCATCTACCACCACAATCAGGCGGCCGAGTTGGAGATCGGCGATCGCACTATCAATCGAGTCAAACTGAAACGCAAGCGATGAATCAAGAGAAGCAATCACAGGAAGAGGCACTAAATCTGACAAATATTACTGATTGTACCCTTAAACCCGCCAGTCCTCAAGGGGGGAAATTCCCATAAAATCAAGGTAACGCTGACTTAATTCAGCCACAGCTAGATCGTAGAAACGTTGTCCATGTTCTGGGGTAGCCAAAGCAGGATTTGATCCCATACGGCCATCTGGATAATCGCGACGGAATTGTGCGGGACTGGTGATGGCATGACCTTTTCCTACTTTTTCTGAGAGAGGAGCGATTTTAATCGCGTCGGGATAGATATATTGGGTGAGTGCCACTTCGCTGGGAGTGGCGTGAGAGCCTTCTTGATCGCCATACAGTTCTTGAGCAAGTTTGTAGACGCTGCGGCACATAAACCAGTTGGCTAATTCGCAGGTGACTATGCCTTGGCGATCGATCTGTAAGTCAGCCAGATGGGTGTAAACTTCTGAAAAAGCAGCTTTGAGGGTGGCGATGTTGCCGCCATGGCCGTTGATGAAGAAGAAGTGGGTGAATCCGGCTTTGGCCAAATGGGTGAGATAGTCTTTGATCACCAGAATCAGGGTGGAGGGTTGTAGGCTCATGGTTCCGGGGAAGGCCGTGTGATGGAGTGCCATGCCGACGTTGATGGTGGGAGCGACTAAGGATTGGGTTTTTTCACCGACTCCTTTGGCGATCGCCTCCGCGCAAATCGCATCCGTGCCAATTAATCCCGTTGGCCCATGTTGCTCAGTCGAGCCAATTGGCACAATTAATCCTGTAGACTGCTGAAGATAGGCCTCAACTTCTGGCCAAGTGCTCAGATGAAGCAACATGAAATTTGATTTCTCTGATAACGCCTCTCTAGGCTACCAAAACCTGATTCATCTGGGAAGGTAAGCCTTGCTCTCTCCCTATCCTGTGGTGAGCACTCCCAGAAAATTTTGCTTTGATCCCCAAATGGATGATTCTATCGCTAAAATAAACGATAACATTTGAATAGCCCAACTATAAAGCTGCACTTGAATAGCCAATTATGCTACATCGCAAGATCTATCAACTCTGCTCCGAGGGTCGTGAAGTCTGGATTTTCTTGCGAGACCAGCAACGCTGGTTAGAACGCGCGCGCGTTCTGGAAATCGAAGGAGATTTAGTAACGATTCGATATGAAACTGAAGAAGAGGATGAGATCTGTGCTTGGGAAGAGATGGTGCGCCTGGAAAGCATTGGCGCAGTGAGCCAAAAGCTTTCCACGGTTCCTAAAGGGAATATTGAACTATCGATCGCAGAAGACTGTCCAGAAGCGGAACAAATCCGTCCTCATCCCGATCCTACCGGAGATTAGCCTCAGATGGGGTCTGGCGATCGCCGCGAAGATTCAGTACGCTATCATTCACAACAGAACACCTTACCTAAAAAAATACCTCCATGGACGTTAAGTTAATTTTAGTCATTCTCACCGTTGTCTTTACCATAGCCACCCTGTTCTTCGGTACCAAAAATGGATTCTACGACTCCGATCACTACCACGGCAACGGTTCAGCCCATTAACCGTTGATTTCTGAGTACGAGTTAAGTGTAAGATGGTAGGGAACCTTCCCCCCAAGGGTCAAGGTTCCTCACTTCTTGACCCCTCTCGTTGCGGTTGTGACCGCTCTCCACCCTTGCTCACCCTTGAATGTATGCCCTATGGTACAGGTCAGTCTGGGGAAGGGGTTTGCTTACTGATCCGGATGGGACCCTACCATCTTCTGCTCGACTGCGGTTTGCGTCAAGCCGATTCCCTATGGCAATCAACCAGCCATCCCCCTCCCGATCTCATCTTCTGTTCCCATGCCCATCCTGATCATTGTCGGGGACTGCCTCCTTTAGCCCAACAGTTTCCCCACCTCCCCATTTATGGCAGTGAAGTGACCTGTCAACTGCTCTCTCTGCATGGGTTAGACTCCCAACTGTGCACCCCCTTACCCTGGCGCCAACCCCAACCCCTTAAACCCCACCTGACTGCTGAACTCTACCCTGCGGGTCATCTGCCTGGAGCGGCATCTCTTCTGCTCACCTATCAGGGCCCTAATCGCACCTACACCGTGTTCTACACGGGCGACTACTTCTCCTCCAATTCTCGGTTAGTAGAGCGGATGCGAATTGAAGATTTGCGCGGGCTTCAGCCTGATGTGTTGATCGTTGAAGCTACCTATGGCACGGCTCGCCATCCCAATCGTCGCCACCAAGAAAATCACCTCGCCTCCCGGATTTACACGGCATTAACTCAGCAAACTTCCGTGCTTTTTCCGGTTCCTGTGCTGGGTTTGGGACAAGAGTTGTTGATGTTGCTGCGCTCTCATCACCAGTTCACCGGTAAAGATATTGATATTTGGGTGGATCGGGCGATCGCCAAAGGATGTGACGCTTACCTGGAGATTTTACCCCATCTTCCCACCAACGTCCAGAACTTTGCCCAACATCAATCCCTGTTTTGGGATGAGCGAGTTCGTCCTCAAGTGCATCGCCTTCCCGACGATCAACCGTCGTGGGTTCTGCCGCGTTATCCCTGCATTATTATTGCCCATCGTCAGTCAAATCTGAAACAATGGCTGACGGATTCTCTGCCACCCGATCCGGAGCCTAGTCAGTCCTGGTTAGTGCTGCTCTCCGAGCATGGAGAAGATACCTCAGAGTGGATCAAAACCTTAGAGCCTTTGGAGTTTCTGCGAATTGAAACCTATCTTTTTTCCCAACATTGTGATGGTTTGGGGACAACCCAACTGATTCACAATATTCGTCCTCAACATATCATTTTTTTTCATGGCAGTGCTGCTTATCTGACAGACTTGACGGGTTTGGAAGAACTGCAACATCGCTATCATCTCCATTGTCCCCAGGCGAATACTTTGGTAGAGTTGCCGATTGGGGAAACGTTTATCCAACCACCCGCCCCAGAGACTCATTATGAGGGAGAATTAACCGAGTTAGGCAGTACGATTCAGATTCATTTACCGGAAGAGATTACCCGCGATCGCCGTTGGCAACAGTTTAGCGACACAGGCATCCTGGAAGCCCGTTGGCAAGGAGAAGAATTAGCCATCCGAGGCATCTCCCAACGAGAACTGCTCTCCCAAGGCATGACGAAAATCTCTCCTGATTTAGATTGTTGCGGTAACTGTGCTCACTATCGAGGACAACGGTGCTGGAACCCCGCCTCAGCTCTCTTTGAATTGCGGGTTAGTCCCGATGGCTTGTGTCCTGTTTTTGCCCGTCAGCGACTCTAGTCGTTTCCCAGGTAAAAAGTAGACCGACTGATTTCCCTCCAAAGGAGGTTAACTCAGAACCGTTAATGTTAAAATCGGTAACAAAGATGAGACGGTTATTAATTAAGGACACAATAGCTATTATGGATCGTGTTGGGGTTTTACTCTTAAACTTAGGTGGGCCGGAGAAATTAGAAGACGTGCGCCCGTTCTTATTTAATCTCTTTTCCGATCCAGAAATTATCCGCTTACCAGTAACCTGGTTGCAAAAACCCCTAGCCTGGTTGATTTCTACCAGTCGCTACCAAAAATCTCAGCAGAACTATAAACAAATTGGGGGAGGTTCCCCATTACGGCGGATTACGGAAGCCCAAGCCGCCGCGTTAGCCGAGCGTTTAGCTCAGAAAGGACAACCGGCCAAGATTTATGTGGGAATGCGCTATTGGCATCCGTTTACAGAAGATGCGATCGCCGCCATCAAACAAGATCACATCAATCATCTGGTCATTCTTCCCCTCTATCCCCAATTTTCTATTAGCACCAGTGGATCGAGTTTCCGCGTCTTAGAAAACCTGTGGACTAAAGATCCTCATCTAGAAAACCAAGTTAACTATAGCCTCATTTCTTCTTGGTATCACCGCCCAGGTTATTTACAAGCCATGGCTCACCTGATTACCCAAGAACTCGATCAATTTGAACATCCCGATCAAGCCTATCTGTTTTTTAGCGCCCATGGAGTTCCCGTCAGTTACGTGGAAGAAGCGGGCGATCCTTATCAGAGAGAAATTGAAGCCTGTGTGGACTTAATTGTCAAAACCCTGAACCGCCCTAACCCCCATATCTTAGCCTATCAGAGCCGGGTGGGGCCAGTAGAATGGCTCAAGCCCTATACAGAAGACGCTCTCAAGGAACTGGGAGAGCAACAGGTTAAAGAGGTCCTAGTGGTGCCGATCAGTTTTGTCAGCGAACATATTGAAACCCTACAAGAAATTGATATTGAATATCGAGAAGTGGCAGAAGAAGCAGGAATTACCAATTTTCGTCGAGTTCCTGCCTTAGATACTCATCCCGGATTTATTAATGATTTAGCTGATTTAGTGATTGATGCTCTCAAATCCCCCAGCCAGAAGTTTTCTGATGTGGTACGTCCTTCGGAGCGGCTCAAGATGTATCCTCAGGAGCGGTGGGAAATGGGGATGACGACTAGTGCGGAAGTGTGGAATGGGCGGTTAGCCATGGTAGGTTTTATTGCTCTATTGGTAGAGTTATTTAGTGGTAAAGGAATTTTACACGCGATCGGGATTTTGTAAGTTAGACTGATTGGAGCGGGGCAAAGGTGGGGGCTAAAGCCTGAGTGAGTTGGGAGAGCCACTCTTTCCCATCTCCTTTAATCTCAGGATACTCAAGCTGAAAGTTATCCCCATCGAGTTCCTCAACGTCCATGACGTTTAACGTAGTTTCTAGAGAGAGTTATTCTTGGCTCTGTTGCCATTTACCTCGCACTAACCGAATTTCGTCATAACTGTAGGTTTCACCGAGGGCTTCTTTCAGGAGGGTTAAAGAAACTGCTCCTCGCTTTTCCAGTACCTGGAGGATTTTTGCTTGTCGTTGGGGAGAAACTAATAAGTCTAAATTGACGGGTTCTTTTTTCTCGATTAATTCGGAGAGATGACGCATAATTGTGGTGGGGCGAAGCTGGCGGCGTGCGGCAATTTCAGGGACAGTCAATCCTGCTTGGTGGAGTTCTAGGGTGATTTTGTGGGTTTCGGGAGAATCTTGAGGACTAGGGGGAAGTAAAGTGGGAGGTTCTCCTAGTCCTTGCTCTTGGCAATATTGACTGATTTCTTGAATAAAGCGTTCTCCATATTGCCGTAATTTGTAACTGCCCACTCCAGAAATTTGGGATAAGGATTTGAGGGTTTGAGGGCGACGTTGAGCCATTTGCATGAGGGTAGAATCGGCGAAAATGACGTAGGGAGGTACGCCTTGTGCATCGGCGAGTTGTTTGCGGAGTTTTTTGAGGTGTTGAAAGAGTAATTCGGCTTCTCTGGCTAAAGAATTAACGGGTTGTTCTTGTTTACGTTTGGGGGGAATGGCAATCATGACTGATTTTTGACGGCGCATGATGGCCCAACTTTGGGAATTTAGCTTGAGAATGCTGTAGCCGTCGGTGCTTTGATTGATGAGTCCTTGGTGTAACAGCGATCGCCCTAAAAATCGCCATTCCTCTGTACTGCGGTCTTTCCCTATCCCATGAGTAGATAATTTATCATGACCATTACTTAATATTTTCTGACTCATAGACCCACGGAGCACCTCAATAATATAAGTCATCCCAAAGCGTTCTTGACAGCGAGCCACACAAGAAAGAAACTTCATCGCCTCAATTGTCCAATCTTCCAAAGGTTTAGGATTGAGGCAATTATCACACTCTTGACAATTGCCCGCCCACTGCTCCCCAAAATATCGCAAAATAATAGAGCGACGGCAATCTGTCGCTTCTGCATAATCAATAACCTGACGCAACTGTTGGCGGGCAATTCGTTGCTCCTGTTCATCTGTTTTTTGGTCAATAATCCACTCTACCCGCTTAATATCGCCATAACTTAAAAACATCACACAACGGGATGATTCTCCATCTCTCCCAGCTCTGCCTGCTTCTTGATAATAACTTTCTAAACTGCGGGGGATATCATAATGAACTACAAAGCGTACGTCAGGTTTATTAATGCCCATACCAAAGGCAATAGTAGCGACCATAATTTGCACATCATCGCGAATAAATCGGTTTTGATTGGACTGACGGATGTGATCTTCTAATCCGGCATGATAAGGTAGGGCAGAAACGCCATCTTTCTGCAAGCGCGAGGTTAATTCATCCACTTGACGACGGCTGAGACAGTAAACAATTCCTGAACCGCCCGATTGAATCAATTGAAAGAGTTCGGCATAACTTTGACGGCTTTTCGGGCGCACTTCATAAAAGAGATTGGGGCGATTGAAACTGGCAATATGGATATAGGGATGGCGCAGTTGTAGCTGTTGGAGGATGTCTTGGCGTACTCGGTTGGTGGCGGTGGCTGTGAGTGCCATCGTAGGAACTTGGGGATACCACTGGCGAAACTGGGCCATTTGACGGTATTCAGGACGAAAA
>CAZTRW010000073.1:1200-17868 GCA_964616725.1 uncultured bacterium | reverse complement strand
GGATTGGGTGGCTCCGTGATTAAACTGAGGCGATCGCCGCTCCATTTTTCCCCATCCATCTGGCGAAACACCTGTTTCCGTCCAGGATAGCTGATTTTTTGGCTAGACTGTTTCATCACGGGTATGCCGTTAATTTCTACCAGTTTATAAACGCCGTTGACGGGAGATCCAGTTACCAGTTTGGTGCCAATGCCGTAGCCGTCAATGCACGCGCCCTGGTGCTGCAAGCGGGCGATTTCCCGTTCGTCAATATCTCCACTGGCGAAAATGGGGACTTGGGGAAGGAGGTGGCGGATTTGCTGGGAGAGGGAGACTAAATCCCCGGAGTCGAGACGAATCCCAGCGACTTCTAGGGTTCCTGCTTGTACCTGCTGGGCTAATCGCCCGGCGGCGGCAAGGGAGTCGTAGGTGTCGATGAGTAAGGGGGCGTGGGGAAAGTGGCGGTGAAAGGCTTGGAAGGCGGCATCTTCTGTGCCTTCGCAGGCGGCGATCGCCATCACCAAAGCATGAGCCATTGTACCTACCGGCTGACGACCTAATTTTAAGGCAGCTAACACATTTGAGGTGCCATCCATCCCCCCGGCGAGAGCGGCTCGTGCTGCCCACAGAGCACCTTGAGGACTAAAGGCTCGCCTACTACCAAATTCTAATAAGAATACCTCTGAACCAGCGATATCTCGCATTCGCGCGGCTTTGGTGGCAATGAGGGTTTGGTAATTTAAGGTATTGAGCAGATAGGTTTCTAGCAGTTGTCCTTGCCACAGGGGAGCTTCAATTCGCAGAAGGGGTTGATTGGCGAAAACAGCAGTTCCTTCAGGCACAGCCCAGACATCGCCGGTAAACCGAAATTGGGATAGTTTCTGCCAGAATGCTTCGGTGGCATGGGCGAAGACACCCATCGCTTGCAAGGCTTGGATCTGATTGGGGGTAAAGTGCAGGTTTTCCAGATAGTCTAGGGCGGGTTGTATCCCCATGGCAATCAGATAGCCAAATCCTTCGGGTAACCGGCGGGTAAAGAGTTCAAAGCTGGCGGGGTGTTCTTCTATGCCTTCACCGATGTAACAGGCTGTCATGGTGAGTTGATAGAGGTCTGTTAATAGGCTCTGATCTTCTGAGCTTAGGGTGAGTAGGGAGTCTTCCATGGGGCGATCGCCTCTTGCTATGGCACTTTCCCTAATTATAGTAGATTAAACCATAAATATGTCAAGCTATTTTATGGGTTAATACCAAATTTGGCAGTATTATCTGCCATTACTCCCTCAAAAATCGGCTCTTTCTGTGCCTCTGTGGTAAAAAAATAAAACATTTATAGTTTATGGCACTAATATACTGATCCTAGCTACCCAAGAGCAATCTACAAGAGTGTGAACTCACCCCAAAAGTTATCTAAATTCATGAAATTTTATTCATGTATTTTTGCAACTATTTCTCTAACTAAACGCAACGGAATATAAAGAATAGTAGCGTAGACATCCCTTTGGTCAAGGGATGGCTATAATTAGGGTATCAGAAAAAAATCCATGCAAAGGTGGAATTAAAAAGGAGGCGGTTATGAATAGCTTTAGCGTAATCGGTGACCTAGTGCTGTATATGTTCGATGCGATCGGTGAAATCTTTAGTCCTAACCACGATCAATACCCTAGCATTGGCGTACAACCTTTTAGCGGTGATGCTTTATCGGAATGGATGGAATTTTAAATCGGAGAGAAACCTTAGAACTGTATGAATTTGCTCACCCTATGCCGGTAAAACTGTTAACTCAGTTCTACCGGATTTTTGATTTTAGGCAGCCGGATCAAATAAGGTGAGGGGAAAATAACCAAACGTACCGTTGAGTGGTTCATAGTCAGAGGATAAACAAGAGATTAAAACCCCACGATAGTCTCCAGTATAGCGATCGTGGTAGTGGACTAGGGTTTTGCCATTAAATTTAATATAAACCGGCTCGGTAATGGCAGGCAGTTGCACCAGGTTAAAGGGTACGGGATAACCGAGAGCTGTGAGATAATGAGCTAGAGCAGTAAATCCTGCCATGCCGCGATCGGCGCACACTCCCAGGTTATGATAATCTGCGAGACGGGTAATCTGAAGTAAGTGCGATCGCAACCTTTCCCGCTCCACCTCAGAACTCACATCCACCGACTCCGGCTTCACACTAAACACCTGAAGGTATTTCAAGGCAGCTTGAGTTTCCAGACTCAAAGAAAAGCTTTCTGAAGGTAACATACTCTCATCAACACTCATATAATTTAATTATAAGCGATATTTAAGAGATCATGAAGACTTTTCTGTAATTGGATCAGATAGAGAGTCTTTTGGTAAAGAAAGTTCCGAAATTTCTGGTTCTAATATTACCGATCCTGATTCTGGTGGCACCTCCTCAGAAGACTCTTGGATTGTCCAGCGGTCTAGAATATCTTCTAATAATAATCGTTTCATCCAAATTTGAGCAATAACCGCTAAAGGTAGAGCTAAAAATAATCCAATTACCCCAAAAAATTGGGTAAAGGCAATTTGTGCCAGTAAAGTCACCGCCGGTAACAGAGAAACTTGTTTCGCCATAACGGTAGGAGTTAGCCAATAGCTTTCTAAATTCTGAATGCCCAGATAGAGCATTAGAACCAGTCCTGCTTTCACAAAACCATCTGTGTCTAAGAGGGCTACTGTCATCGGTAAAATAACGCTTAACGTCGGCCCAATATTGGGAATAAAGTTTAATAATCCAGCCAGTAAAGCGTGGGCTAAAACCAAACGCACACCGATAATAGAAAGTCCAATTGCACTGAGAACGCCGATAAATAGAGAGTTAATAATCAGGCCAGCAAACCAGTTATCTAGAGCGATTTCACATTCGGTGAGAATTTGATCAGCGCGACGACGATAAAAGGAGGGAAATAAACGGATAAAGGTGCGACGATAAGCGAGGGGATTTCCTAAAAACATTAAGGTAAGAACAATCACTAGCAGCACTTGACCAACGGCAATTAAGGAGTTGGAAAAGAAGGCATAAAAGTTACCAAAAACCTGAGCGATAAAGGGTTGAATTTGTTGAAATCCACTGGAAATATCGGGAGGTTCAGGTAGCCAAGGGGGAGTTTCTTGTCGCCATTGGGAAAGAAGATTACGAAGGTTTTCAATGCCTGTGGGTAAGAGGTTAATCAGGATTTGAAATTGTTCAATGAAGGGGGGGACGATGATCCAATAGAAGAGGAGGAAGAAGAGGATGGTGATGCTGATGGTGACTAAAACTGCCCATCCGCGATTAATGCCTGTTTTTTGGACGAGACGAACGCCGCGATTGAGGGCTGTAGAGAGGACTACAGCGGTAAATATTAGTAATAGGAGACCGCGAATTGTCCAGAGGATGTACAGTGATGCGATGACACTGAAAAATCCGAGTAGTTGACCGAGTGTCACAGTTGTGTTTCCTCCTCACTTTTGAGTCAATAGATGGTCATGCTGAAGGTATTTTAGGTCTAAGTAGGGAGGAATTTTCTCAGAAGAGTGTTCTATATTCATGAATTCACCTCTAGAATCGAGGACTCTTCATTAACGACAATGCGATCGCGTCCTTCACTCTTTGCCTTATACAAAGACGCATCCGCCGTCGCAATCAGCGTTTCTGGAGACTGAACCAAACTCGGAATTATACACGCCACCCCTAAGCTCAACGTCACATAGGGTTGAACCAAGGATGCTCCATGGGCAAGTTGGCGTTCCCTCATACCTTGGTGAATCCGTTTCGCCACTTGCTCCGCTCCCAAACAATCCGTATTCGGCAGGAGAACTGCAAACTCTTCACCGCCGTACCGCGCCACCAGATCGCCTGATCGCCTCACCGCCTGACTCAACACCTGAGCCACTTGCCGCAAACATTCATCCCCCGCCAAATGACCGTACTGGTCATTGTAACGCTTAAAATAATCCACATCTGTCAAAATCAGGGATAGGGGCTGTCCTTCTCGTACCAATTTAGCCCATTCCTGGCGTAACACCTGGTCAAAATGGCGACGGTTCGCCACCTGAGTTAAACCATCTAACATTGCTAAACGGGTGAGTTCTTGATTGGCTCGGCGCAAATCTGATTCTGCTTGCTTGCGTCGGATCAAGGAAGCGAGTTGATTAGCCACCGCCTGCACCAGAGTGAGCGATCGCTGTTCGGGATAATAACGAGAAGATTGTAAGAAAACCAACACAGCCAATACTTCCCTTTCCCAACAAATGGGCACAGCCAAAGCACCCTTTAACCCGACTTCTTTCGCCTGCTGCAATCGCGGAAACACCAAGCGAGTGCTTTCAGAAACATCTTCAATCCATTCCGGTTCCTTAGAAACCCAGACTCTTCCGGGTAACCCCTCATGAGGAGCAAAGGCGATCGCCTCACTAAAATAGCGAAACTCCTCAAACTGCGAACCACTACTATACCACCCCCGGCTCAACCGTAACTGACTCCCCCCTTGAGTCGGCATCCAAGCCTCCCCAAAATCCCAATGAACCGTTTGGCAAATCTTAGCCAAAATCACCTCCAACGCCGAATCCACATCTACCGACTCACTCAGAGCCTCCGTCGTATCCAAAAGCAACTGCAACTGAGCATTTTGCTCCTGCAACTGCTGCTGATACTTCCGCAACTTCAACTGATGCTCAATCCGAACCACCACCTCTACCGGCTCAAAAGGCTTACTAATATAATCAACCCCTCCCACCTCAAACCCTTTCACCTTATTAAGCGTTTCATCCATAGCACTAATAAACAAAACCGGGATATCCACAGACGAGTCCATCGATTTCAGTCGCTGACACACCTGATAGCCATCCATATCCGGCATCATTACATCCAGTAAAATTAAATCAACAGGCGTAGAGGGAAAATACTGTAAGGCCTCCGAGCCAGAAGAAGCCACTTTAACCGCATATCCCTCCTTAACCAAAATTCGGGTGAGTAAACTCAGATTCCCTGGTGTATCATCAACCACAAGGATGGTTGGTTTCGGCCCCTTCGACAGTTTCCGACCCATGAATTTGCTCTGTCAGTCTTGAGTGCTCCACCTTTTAAAGATATCGTGTTCATTGCCAGCAGAACCTGAACCTGTTGAGGAAAAAACTCGCTGATAGCTCACAATCCCAAGAAGATTAACCGATCATACCCAAATCCTGATATATAACCTTTAGAGAATAGCAGTTGGTTCACTAACGATAGGAATTTTCCATGGACTTAGAATATCCAGATGACTTAAAATACCTAGACAGTCACGAATACGTTCGGCTCGACGGCGAGATAGCTACTATTGGGCTGAGTGCCTTTGCCATCGATCAACTAGGTGAGGTAGTACATCTAGAATTACCAGATGAAGGAGAAGCCTTAGAAAAAGGAGAATCCTTTGGCTCCATTGAATCAGTGAAAGCCGTTGAAGACCTGTATCCCCCCGTTTCTGGCACAGTAATAGAGCGTAATCAACAGATGCTAGATACCCCTGAGAAAATTGCGGATGATCCCTATGGAGAAGGTTGGTTGCTCAAAATCCGCATTAATAATCCTGACGACATGGAAGATTTACTGTCTGCGGCGGAATATCGTGCTCAACTGGAAGGAGACGATGAAGAAAGCTAAACCAGTATAGAGAACCCTACGGACTCATCTTCCTCCAAAAGTTAGCGCTCTATCCAAGAAGATCGTCCTCAATGTGAAAAGGCCGATGAGGAAATCTTACACTCTAATATAGGGGATAGACAATGGATTGTTAAATATTAATTAGCTATCCCCTATCAAGTACCTATTTGATGCTTTTGTGAGAGATGGATCGTTATGCAGCATTCAGATGTAACCTTCAACCCAACCCACCCTACAGTCGGGGAAGCGCTTCCCCTGAGATCTGAGCAGCAGAGCGCTCCTCGGCCTTTTGCCAGTAGGCATCTTGGCCCGAATGGGAAGGAAATCCAGCAGATGCTTGACTTGTTGGCAATTGATAGTCTAGAGACTTTGATCCAACAAACCATCCCTCCAGCGATCCAACTGAATCGTGCCCTAAACTTACCAAAAGCACAAACGGAAGCGTCTGCCTTAAAGACGCTGAAAGAGATGATGGCAAAAAATGGGGTCTATCGGTCTTTTCTGGGGATGGGGTATGCTAACTGTATTACGCCGCCCGTGATTGGGCGTAATATTTTGGAAAATCCTGGCTGGTATACGGCTTATACCCCCTACCAAGCGGAAATTGCTCAAGGCCGTCTGGAAGCGCTGCTGAATTTCCAGACGATGGTAATCGATTTGACAGGATTAGAGATTGCTAATGCTTCTTTGCTGGATGAAGCAACGGCGGCAGCGGAAGCGATGAGTATGAGCTATGGTCTGTGCAAGACCCAGGCGAATGGCTTTTTTGTCTCTGAGGACTGTCATCCCCAAACTCTGGATGTGGTGCAAACTCGCGCCCAACCTCTGGGGATAGAGGTAATGGTGGGGGATCATCGCACGTTTGATTTTAGTAGGCCGATTTTTGGGGCGTTGCTTCAATATCCGGCGACTGATGGGAAGATTGAGGATTATGGGGAGTTTATTGGCCAGGTGCATGAGGTAGGTGCTCTGGCTACGGTGGCGGCGGATCTGCTGAGTTTAACTCTGTTGACTCCTCCGGGGGAAATGGGAGCAGATATTGTGGTGGGTAATACTCAACGGTTCGGTGTTCCTCTGGGTTATGGGGGGCCTCACGCTGCGTATTTGGCGACACGGGAAGAGTATAAGCGCCAAGTTCCTGGTCGGATGGTGGGGGTTTCTAAGGATCGAACGGGAAAATCGGCGCTGCGGTTAGCACTGCAAACTCGTGAGCAGCATATCCGGCGGGATAAGGCGACGAGTAATATTTGTACGGCACAAGTGCTGCTGGCAGTGATTGCTTCGATGTATGCGATTTATCATGGGCCGGAGGGGCTGAGGGCGATCGCCCAATCTATTCATAATCATACCCGTTGGCTGGCAGAAGGTCTCAAACGCTTGGGTTTTGAAGTGGTTCATACCCAGTTTTTTGATACCTTAAAAGTCAAAATTGGACAGCTTCCTTTACCAGTGCTGCTTTCTGGTCTCCAACATCGCCAAATTAACCTGCGCCTGTTTGATCCAGAAACGGTGGGCATCTGTCTGGATGAAACCGTGACAGGGGCTGATTTACTCGATCTGTGGGAAATCTTTGGGTGCCAAAAAGTTCCCTTTACCCTGGAAGAGCTGATCGGGAGTACCACGCCCACAGACTTCGGTGCCCTCACCCGCCAAAGTCCCTATCTGACCTATCCGGTTTTCCAGCAATACCATTCGGAAACGGAATTGCTGCGCTATCTCCATCGCCTGGAAAGTAAAGATCTGTCCTTGACGACCTCGATGATTCCTTTGGGATCTTGTACGATGAAGTTGAATGCTACGGCAGAAATGATACCAGTCAGTTGGCCGGAAGTGGCTCAGATTCATCCGTTTGTCCCGGCATTTCAAACTCTGGGCTATCAGCAAATGTTCCGTCAGTTGGAGGAGTGGTTAGCTGAGATTACGGGATTTAAGGCGGTTTCTTTGCAACCGAATGCGGGATCGGCGGGAGAATATACGGGACTGTTGGTGATTCGGGCCTATCATCAGCGTCATGGCCAAGGCGATCGCCATATTTGTTTGATTCCTGAATCTGCTCATGGCACTAACCCTGCCAGTGCTGTCATGTGCGGTATGAAAGTGGTATCGGTCAATTGCGATCGCCAAGGTAACATTGACCTAGCAGACCTCAAAGCCAAAGCGGAAAAACACGCTCCCCATCTGGCCGCCCTCATGGTCACCTATCCCTCCACCCATGGAGTCTTTGAAGAATCCATTCAAGAAATCTGCCGCCTCATCCATCTTTACGGCGGCCAAGTCTACCTCGATGGCGCTAATATGAATGCTCAGGTCGGCTTATGTCGTCCGGGAGACTATGGAGCCGACGTGTGCCATCTAAATCTTCATAAAACCTTCTGTATTCCCCACGGTGGCGGCGGCCCAGGCATGGGGCCCATCGGAGTAGCGGAACATTTAGTGCCTTTTCTGCCCGGACATACCGTGATTTCCCCTCACCCCACTGCCAAACGGGGGGGCGCAGTGGCAGCCGCTCCTTGGGGAAGTGCCAGTATTCTCCCCATTTCCTGGATGTATATTGCCATGATGGGGAGTGAGGGGTTGACCGCGGCTACCCAAATTGCTATCCTCAATGCTAACTATATTGCTCATCGTCTTGATCCCCATTATCCGATTTTGTATCGAGGCAAATCAGGATGGGTGGCCCATGAATGTATTATCGACTTACGCCCTGTGAAAAAGTCCGCAGGAATAGAGGTGGAAGATATTGCCAAACGGCTGATGGATTACGGGTTTCACGCCCCTACGGTGTCTTGGCCGGTGGCGGGGACGATGATGATTGAACCCACAGAAAGTGAGTCGAAGGAAGAGTTGGATCGGTTCTGTGAGGCGATGATTGCTATTCGGGGAGAAATTCAGGAGATTGAGCGAGGGGAGATGTCTCTAGAGGATAATTTACTGAAAAATGCTCCCCATACTGTAGAAATGCTGTTGGCGGATGAGTGGACTCACCCCTATTCTCGGCAACGAGCGGCTTATCCTGCGCCTTGGACTAGGGAACGGAAGTATTGGCCGACAGTGGCACGGATTGATAATGCGTTTGGCGATCGCCATTTTGTCTGTTCCTGCGCTCCCATGGCAGCCTATGCCTCAACCTAGGCCCAATTTACCCTGATTGCCCTCACTCATACCAGTTCCAATAGGGGAACTGGTTATAAGTGAGGGCACGCATTTACTCATCCTTGTGATATTTCCGATCCAGTTTATCCATTTGCCGGGTGTAGATAAAAATCAAGGACACAAAGATATAAATTGCTCCTGATTGAGCCAGCCAAAATCCCAGAGGGACTTTACCAATAGAAAGCTGATTCAAAGGATTTGCCAACAATATACTCCCGCAGACTACCCCCATCCAAACCATGAGTAAGTAGCGAATTAATGCTTGATTTTCTTGCCAGTATCCTGGCAGTTTCTCTTGACTCATCGGCTTTTTCTCCTATAGTTAAACAGCACACTCTTGAGGGGCACACCCAAGGCAGGGCGTGCCCCCACGGTTACGGTTTAACTATCTGCGGCAGCCAGTTCTGTGCTACCGGGAGTACGACGCTTGGTAAGACTATTAAACAACAATTGTCCGATCGCCCGAATCAAGTTCCCTTCCAGTTCTTCAAACATCTTCATATTCAGACCAAAAGCTGCATTCGCTTCGTCTACAATGCGATCGCCGGTGGCTTCATCAATAGGTAATTCATCCATCGTTTTCCGATAATTATCCTTGAACGCTTTCTCATCTTTAATCTCCTGAAACTCATAGAATTGAGTTCCTTGTCCTTCGGGCAGATTCATCGCCGTTTGGGCAATTTTCTTGAGAATTTGTCCCCCGGATAAATCCCCCATATAGCGAGTGTACAGATGTGAAATTAACAGTTCGGGACTCTGATTAGACACTTCCCGAATCCGTTCTACATAGGCTTTACCCGCTTCAGACAAAACTGCCTCTTCTCGCCAGTTTGCCCCATAGTAGAACGCCAAATCCTGCTCTATCGAGACTTTTCGGTTCAGTTCTGGAAAATAGAGTTTCCCCAGAATCGGGTGTGCCTGGTGACGAGCCATCTCTTCTTCCATGGCAGAATAGACATAGTAAAGATTGGCGGCCAGTTTGCGGTAAGAGCTTTTTTCTACCGTCCCTTTCAAGAAGCATTTGATAAAACCAACGTTTTCCGCCATGGTATGGGCTTTTTTAGTGCCTTCACGCAGTTTGGTTGCTAAATTGATACTCATTAACCTATTCCCGATTCTGAAACTAAAAGACTTGAGGTTTGGGCCATCCCGGCCCAGAGAGCAGGGGTGAGGAACCCTAATCTGTTACCTTAGAACGATTTTATGAACGTTTACATTAAGTTTCTTAAACTTAGGGGTGGCGATCGCCAAAATGTCCCAAACTAGAGCAATAGATGACCTAGCCCAGATCCGGGAGTCACCTAGAATTCACCTTCACCCCATCTACTCCTATGACCACTGCTACCACCGATGATGTAGACTTGGAATTTTTATACACTCGCGATATCGAGTTTCGCCAAGAAACCATCTACTTCATTGTAGTCGATCGCTTCCATGACGGCGACCCCAACAATAGTCAAGGCCCTAACCCTGAACTTTACGATCCCACTGGAGAAGAATGGGGCAAATACTGGGGAGGAGATCTCCAAGGGATTATCGATAAATTGGACTATCTCAAAAACTTAGGAGTAACTGCTTTGTGGCTCACCCCTTTATTTGAGCAAGTAGAAAATCTCCTCATTCAAAGTGCCGCCATTCATGGCTATTGGACTCAAGATTTTAAAAGACTGAATCCTCGCTTTATTCGTCCAGACGACAATCCCTCTTTAAATCAAACACAAGTCGATAGAAATACGGTGTTTGATCAATTGATCGCTGAACTCCACCAACGCAATATGAAGTTGATTCTGGATATTGTTTGTAATCATAGTAGCCCAGCCATTGAAGGACAAAAAGGCATTCTTTACGATGATGGGGTGAAAGTAGCTGATTTTAATGATGACCAGGATCATTGGTATCACCATTATGGAGAAGTAACCAACTGGCAAGATGAATGGCAAGTCCAGAATTGTGAACTTTGCGGTTTAGCCAGTTTTAATGAAAATAATATCAACTATCGTAATTATATCAAATCGGCTATTAAGCAATGGTTAGATCGAGGCGTAGATGCTTTGCGAGTTGATACGGTAAAGCATATGCCGATCTGGTTTTGGCAAGAGTTTAACGCCGATATTCAAGCCCATAAACCAGATGTGTTTATCTTTGGAGAATGGATTTATTCTAGTCCTTTAGATCCCCGATCTGTGGAGTTTGCAAATCATTCGGGGATGACGATTTTAGACTTTGGTTTGTGTATTGCCATTCGGGAAGCTTTAGCCCTGGGTTATGAGGATGGTTTTTATCTGATTAAGAATGTTTTGGATGGCGATCATCACTATTCGGGTGCGACAGAGCTGATTACCTTTATTGATAATCATGATATGCATCGCTTTCAAAGTTTGAATGATGATCCAGAGGTGTTACGTTTGGCGATCGCCCTGATCATGACTACTCGTGGTATTCCGTGTATCTATTATGGCACAGAACAATATCTCCACAATGATACCAACGCCGATCAAAACCCTTTTGGCAATAATGACCCCTACAATCGTCCCCAGATGAATTCCTGGGATCAAGATACCGAAATTTATCGCATGGTTCGCCTCTTATCCGGTGTGAGACGGTTAAATCCTGCTGTCTCCATGGGAGGACAGTGGGAAAAATATATCACCTCAGACGTATACTGTTATGAGCGACGCTATCGGGATTCTATCTTGTTTGTCGCTCTCAATCGCGGGGAAACTGTTACCCTAGACTCGGTAGATACTGAGTTACCCGATGGGGAACATACCGATATTTTGGCTATTTTAACTCGTGATCAATTGGGAAATGTGGAGAGCAAATATCTGGTAGAATCTGGTAAGCTCAATCATTTAACTTTACAAAAAAATCAGGCGATCGTTCTCAGTCACGTCGGTGAAAGATTAAAAGCCCAAACCATTATTCGTGCCCAACTCAATGGTGTAGAAACTCAACCCGGAGAACGAATTGTCGTGATTGGCGATTGCCCAGAATTAGGCAACTGGGATATTGAGAAAGCCTATCCCCTAGAATATATTAATCCTAACACTTGGTTCGGTGAAATCCCTTTTAATGAAAGTGCGGGTAAGCTGATTCATTACAAATATGCCCTATGGCGTGAGGGGCAATCCCCCCTACGAGAAAATCTGGTTTGTCGTCGTTGGGTAGTCGCCAGTGAAGGAACGGTAAAATGGCGAGATCAGTGGGCCTCTGGCCGGGAATCTTAATATTTTTTGACCTTTTTGAAGGTTTGTTACAATGAATTTTGGGGTCTAAGACCTATGCAATAATGGAAAAGGTATAAAAAGTCTGTAAACTCTTTACCCCTCTACAAACCAGATCAGTTCAGGGATGATGTGGTGCACCCAGCGGGGTAAAAAAAACGGGCAATGCGATCGTTTCAACTAAGGAGAAAAAAGAGGCGTTTTCTAGACCAATATCCTTTGAGAAGGCGCTCATCAATGTATCGATTTGATAAGTTTAATGACCCTACTGTTAAGAAAAAAGGAGAGCAAGATATGGACGCTAATGAACTCTTGCAACGATATACCCATGGAGAACGAGATTTTCGTGGTTCCGATCTCACTTGTGCCAATTTAATTGGTGTGAAACTGACTCAATCTAACTTGTCGGGAGCCAACCTCAAAGAAGCCTCTCTTGCTCGAGCCTATCTAGAGCGGTGTTTCCTGCAACAAGCAAACTTAAATGGTGCCTTTTTGTATGGCACTAATTTGAGTTATGTGAAACTCCAAGAAGCCATGCTGGTAGAAGCGGATCTCACCAAGGCTGATTTAAGGGGCGCTCATTTAGCCAAAGTGGATTTAACGGGTGCAAAACTCAGTGGGGCAATTTTGACCTGGGTGACCTTATATCGGGCTAAAATGCCAGGGGTGAACTTGTGCGGATCGAACCTGAATGGCATTAATCTGCGATCAGCTAATCTGCAAGGTGCTAACCTGAATTGGACGAACTTATCGGGAGCGCGGTTAAGTGGCGCAAACCTTCAAGGGGCAGGTTTAAATGGCGTGAAACTCAGTGGCGCATTTTTGAATGGATTAAAGCTAGAAGGGATTAATTTCAGTGGCTTGGAGCTGGATGAGGTGAAGCTCAATGGCGCGAAGATGGCTGTTGCTAATCTGGTGGGTACGGATCTGAGTAATGCTCAAATGCGGTTTACCCAGTTCGATGGGGCTAATCTCAAACAAGCGGATATGCATGAAACTATTTTGCGCGGTGGCAATTTTGTGCAAGCTAACCTGATGAAAACTAACTTGTGTGACGCAGATATGCGAAAGGCGGATCTGACGGAAGCTAATCTCAATTTAGCCGATCTGCGGGGAGCCGATCTGACGGAAGCCGATTTGCGGGGAGCCTATCTGTGGGGAGCCAACTTAGATGGGGCGTGTCTGCGAGGAGCGGATTTGCGGGGAGCGAGCCTGCGAGATGCTGCCTTGATGGGGGCAGATTTACAAGGGGCGAATTTGAGCGGTGTGATGATGCCGGATGGTAAAATTCACCCGTAATGACAATGAACAATTAATCGTTGTTCATGATAGAGCAGGAGTATACAGTAGTTATGGGTATTGAAGTGGGACGAGAGATTTGTGGCTATCTCACCACCGCAGAATCTCGCGAATGGTTAGTCACCAACGGTATCGGGGGCTATGCATCAGGGACTATTGCTGGTCTGCTCACTCGCCGCTATCATGGCTTATTGATTGCCCCTCTACAACCTCCTGTTCGTCGTACCCTCTTGCTGACTAAACTGGATGAAACCCTCTTTTACCATCAAAAATCCTATCCTCTCTTTACGAACCGTTGGGTGGGTGGCAAAATAGATGGCCATGGTTATCGTTACGTGGAGTCTTTTCGGCTTGAAGGCACTATCCCCGTTTGGACTTTTGCCTGCGCTGATGCTCTGATTGAAAAGCGCATCTGGATGCAAAAGCGGGAAAATACTACCTATATTCGCTACGACTTGTTACGCAGTAGTGGGAGGGTGAGTATCTCAATCCAAGCTTGGGTGAATTATCGTTCTCACCATGGGTTACAACAAGATCCAGGGTTTTTTTTCGAGATGGCAACCATTCCCCAGGGAGTCAAAGTTCATGCCCTAGGAGCAGGGATTCCTTTTTATCTTTTCAGTAGCGGTGGTGTGTTTACGTTAGAGCAGGAATGGAAAGAGGGATTGGATTTAGCTATGGAGCGTTATCGTGGACAGGGCGATCGCGATAATCATTTTCATGGATGTACTCTGGCAGCTACCCTGACTCCTGGTACTTCCCTGACTCTCGTTGCCAGTACCCAAGCGCAAGCTAACCTCGATAGCCAATTCACCTGGCAACAGCACCAGAGCCATGCCGGGAAACTCCTAGCCCGTTGGCAATCAACTCCCTATCTGAGGACGGAAAATGCTCCCGATTGGATTAAACAGCTAGTGCTGGCAGCCGATCAATTTATTGTCTGTCGCCCCCTTCCTGACAATATTCAGGGGAAGACGGTAATTGCGGGTTATCCCTGGTTTACAGACTGGGGACGTGATACGATGATTAGTCTACCTGGTCTGACTCTAGCGACGGGACGGCCAGAGATAGCAAAACGCCTCCTCCAAACCTTTGCCCGGTATGTTGATCAGGGAATGTTGCCTAATTTGTTCCCCGATGAGGGAGCGGCACCAGCTTACAATACGGTGGATGCGACGTTGTGGTATTTTGAGGCAATCCGAGCTTACTATGAAGCCACTCGCGATCGCCAGCTATTAGCCGAACTCTTTCCTGTTTTAGCAGAGATCATTGACTGGCATTGTCGCGGCACTCGCTACCACATTCACCGCGATCCCGATGATGGATTACTCTACGCTGGTGATGCTACTACTCAACTCACCTGGATGGATGCCAAATACAAAGACTGGGTAGTGACACCCCGTCAGGGTAAACCGGTAGAAATTAATGCACTTTGGTATAATGCACTGCGATCAATATCCCTATTTGCGCGGAAAGTGAACCAGCCAGATCGGGAGTACGAACAGTTGGCAGATCAGGCTGGTCAAGGATTTGCGCGATTCTACAGTGAGGCACTCGGCTATTGTTATGATGTGTTAGATACGCCGCAAGGAAATGATGCTGCCTTACGCCCCAATC
This sequence comes from uncultured bacterium, assembly GCA_964616725.1. Classification (GTDB taxonomy): domain Bacteria; phylum Cyanobacteriota; class Cyanobacteriia; order Cyanobacteriales; family Desertifilaceae; genus Roseofilum. The sequence goes on along the minus strand of CAZTRW010000073.1, from coordinate 2,964 downwards.
AAATTTTTGCTGTCTCATTGTCAGAAAGTCCCTTGGCTTTAGGGCAACAACGGAGTGTGGTTGACGCTTGCGCCAGATCGTTGGTAACCTCCCATGGAATGCGATCACTCAGTCCCGATCATCCTCAATACATTGGCCATTATGGCGGTGATTTGGCCCATCGGGATGGAGCCTATCATCAGGGAACCGTTTGGGGTTGGCTACTAGGCCCCTTTGCGATCGCCCATCTTAAAGTCTATCACCAACCCCAGCAAGCCTTAAGTTTTCTTACTCCTCTAGCTCACCATCTCACTACCCATGGCATCGGCAGCATTAGCGAAATCTTTGATGGCGATGCTCCCTTTACCCCCAGAGGATGTATCGCTCAAGCCTGGAGTGTAGCGGAAACCTTACGTGCTTGGCAGGCTTGCGAAAAGATGACTCGGTAATCTGTAAACAGGAGTCCACAACCAGTAAAAAGTTCTTGTCAAAGAAATTATTGACAATTATTTTTAATAAAGCTATAGTAAACGAGGTGTTCTCCGAGTAAAGATTCGACAGGAAAGAATACTATATTCTTCCCTGTCGTCTGTTTTTTGGTTGATTTTTGCCAATGCTGGCTGAAAAAATAGTAAGAAGACTTCTCAAAAGATGTGTCTTAAGGTATAGTAGGGGACGTTAATCCATAAGACGGTGGAAGGGTGACGAATGACCAAGCAGGTGGTATTGCACCTAGAAGAGGTGAGCAAGCAATTTCGGACAGCAATAGAAGGCAAACATAAAGCGCCAGTAATTGACCAAGTAACTCTGAGCTTAAATCAAGGAGATATTCTTGGACTTTTAGGCCCTTCGGGCTGCGGTAAAACCACCTTACTGCGATTGATTGCTGGTTTTGAAACTCCTCTTGCCGGTAAGATTGAACTGCTAGGACAACCAGTCGCCACAGAAAACTTTTGTTTACCGCCAGAACAGCGAGATGTGGGGATGGTGTTTCAAGATTATGCCCTATTTCCCCATTTGACTGTAGCGGAAAATATTGCCTTTGGGTTAAAGCATCGTCGGTTTCAGAAAAAAGGGAATGTGCAAAAAAGACTGGCGGAGGCGATCGCCCTAGTAAACTTAGAAGGACTACAAAACCGCTATCCTCACCAACTCTCAGGCGGACAACAACAACGAGTTGCCCTCGCCCGCGCCTTAGCCCCAGAACCTGCCCTGATGCTCTTAGATGAACCTCTCAGCAATCTGGATATTCAAGTGCGGGTGCGCCTGCGAGAAGAGATTCGGCATATACTCAAAGCTACTGGAACTTCTGCCATTTTTGTCACCCACGATCAAGAAGAAGCCCTCTCCATCTGTGACTGGGTGGGAGTGATGCACCAGGGAAAAATCGAACAACTAGGAACGCCAGAAACCCTCTACCGCAGTCCCGAAACTCGATTCGTAGCCGAATTTGTCACCCAAGCCAACTTTATTCCTGCCCGCCGCCAGGGTACAGTGTGGGAAACCGAAATCGGAGTATTCCCGATGGATGACTCAGGAATTGGCCATCAAGGGGATTTGATGATTCGCGAAGAAGACATACAGCTTAAACTAGCAGAAAAGGGCATAGCGCAAATTGGCGATCGCCAATTTCTCGGTAGAGAACATCGCTATACCCTCCATACCCCATCAGGACTACAACTGAGAGCCAGAAGCACCATCGTCCATCCCCTGCCCATCGGCGCTCATGTCAACCTGCAGGTTGGGGGGGGGGGGGGGGGGGGGGGGGGGGGGGGGGGGGGGGGG
>CAZTRW010000073.1:0-1190 GCA_964616725.1 uncultured bacterium | reverse complement strand
CCCCCAAAACACCAAACTCTTCCCCCCAAAACCCTAGGCAATGAACAGTTAATCATGAATAATTAATAATTGTTCATTATTATTTCTATGAGTAACCCCATCTCTATTACCGACGCTGAATTTACCACTGCCGTCCTGCAAGCCTCTAAACCCGTGCTGGTATACTTTTGGGCCGATTGGTGTGGTCCTTGTCGTCTCGTATCTCCTTCGATTGATCAAATCGCCACAGAATATGGTGATCGCCTGAAAGTGGTAAAAATAGAAGTAGACCCCAACCCAATATCTGTCAAAACTTACCAAGTAGAAGGAGTCCCTGGATTACGGTTATTCCAAACAGGAGAACTCATTGCTGCGGCTGAAGGGGCACTTACCAAACAAAAATTAGTTGAGATGATCGCACCTCATCTCCAGTAAACTAGAAAGAGTTGACGGTAATGGTACAATCCTCCCCTGGCGACTTCGCGATCGCGCCCCGTCAACTATTCACCGTCAACTCTTCACTACCCATGATTCCTTTTGCCCAGCGCCTGCAATCCTTTCAAAGTAACGTCTTTGCTCATATGGATCGGGGAAAAGCCAAAGCAAGGGCAGCCGGTTTAACCGTAATTGACTTATCCTTGGGATCATCCGATCAACCCACTCCCCCTCATATCTTAGAGGCGATATCCCGTTCCCTTCCCGATCCTCAAACCCACGGCTATCAACTCTTTCACAGTACCCGTGCCTTTCGGGAAGCCTGCGCCCAATGGTACACCAACAAATATCACATTCCCATCGATCCAGAAACGGAAGTGTTGCCCCTCATCGGCTCCCAAGAAGGGACTGCCCATCTTCCCCTGGCTGTACTCAATCCAGGAGATATTGCCATTCTCCTCGATCCCGGCTATCCTTCTCACTACGGAGGTGTCTGCTTTGCCGGTGGAGAAATTTATACCCTTCCCTTGCGGGAAGAGAATGGCTTTTTACCGGAGTTTAGGGATATTCCGGCGGCGGTGTTAGAGCGATCGCGGATGATGGTCTTAAACTATCCCCATAATCCCACTGCGGCAACCGCTCCCCTATCCCTCTTCCAAGCCGCTGTAGACTTATGCTTACGCCACAACATCGCCCTCGTTCACGATTCCCCCTATGCTGAATTTGTCTATGATCATAAGCCCTCTTCCCCTTCAGTATTGCAAGCCGATCCCGAT
>CAZTRW010000072.1:0-17954 GCA_964616725.1 uncultured bacterium | reverse complement strand
GTATCGGTAAACCCGTAAACTGTCTGATCAGTACCCAACGAATGAACCGAGTGATTGAATATGCCATTGGTGACTTAACTCTCACCGTAGAAGCCGGGATAACTTTAGGAGAAGTAAACGCTCTCCTTTCGCCCCAAAAGCAGTTTCTCGCCTTCGATCCCGCCTATCCTGAGCAAGCCACCCTGGGGGGTATCATTGCGACAGGAGACACCGGCAGTTGGCGACATCGGTACGGAGGCGTGCGCGATCGCCTCATTGGTATCTCTTTTGTGCGAAGTGATGGTGAAGTTGCCAAAGCCGGGGGACGAGTCGTCAAAAATGTTGCCGGTTATGATCTGATGAAACTCTTCACAGGCAGCTATGGCACACTAGGCATCATCAGTCAAGCAACTTTCCGATTATACCCAATTCCAGACCATTCAGCCACTGTGGTGCTGTCTGGCAAACCAGAGGCGATCGCCCAAGCCACTCAAACCATACTATCCTCTTCTCTCACTCCCACTATCGTAGATATACGCACAAATCCTAATTTAGGAATTTCCCTGATTACCCGGTTTCAAAGTATTCCTGCAAGCGTCAACCAACAATGCCAACGAGTCCTCGAACTCGCACCAGCCTTAAACTTAACAGGAAATATTGTTCAGGCACAGGAAGAAACCCAACAGTGGCAAACCTGGCAAAATCAGCTTTATCCTGGCGATCCCACAACTGTTCTGTGTAAAATAGGCATCCGTCCCACAGCAGCCATTACCTTCCTGCAAACCCTACAAAATCTATCAGGCACAGAAGCCCAGGCAGTGATCCATGCCAGAATCGGGTTAGGATTAATACGATTTAATCACATCCGCTCCACCCAACTGATCGAACTGCGATCGCACCTTAACTCCAAAGCAGGCTTTCTCACCCTCCTAGAAGCTCCCTTCCCCTTAAAACAATCCCTCGAAACCTGGGGATACAGCAGCAACGCCCTCAAAATCATGCACAGTCTCAAACAACAATTTGATCCAGACAACCTGCTCAGTCCCCATCGTTTCCTAGGCAGCATCTAATCCCATCCTATCCCATTTCACCCCCAAAAATCTCCCCTAACTTTAACCGACAACCATTGACAAAATCCACCCCAGATTGCTCACGCTTTCCCCCTAATTGTACCTGACAAAGCACCAAAAACCCCTCCCCAGTTTGTACCACTGGGCCTAACCCCTTTGCCACAAAAACCACTTCTCCTACTTGACGATCTTCTAAAAGTAAATCCTCCATTTTCTGTTCCCAGTCACTCCACGGCTCAGGCAATTCTAACATTCTAGAACTACCCAAAGGAACCGTTTGTCTAACTTTCAGAACTTGCCCACGAAACCATGTAAAACAATCCGGAAAAAAACCGCGAATTTGATTGTGCAACTCTAGAGCCGTTCTTGACCAATTCAAGATATAATCTGACTTCTGAATCAAAGGAGCATAAGTCGCTAAACCATTCTCTTGAGGGCAAGGAGAAATAACCCCTTTCTCCAGTTGCCATAACGTTTCCATCAGTAAATCTGCCCCCATGAGCGCTAATCGATTCCCCAAAGTCTCCGCATTATCCCACAAGCTAATCTCAGTGATAGACTTCAGCAGCATATCCCCCGTATCCATGCCCTTATCCATCAACATTGTCGTAATTCCCGTTTCTCGTTCCCCATGATACAAACACCACTGTATGGGTGCAGCACCTCGATAGTAGGGTAAAATCGAACCATGAACATTCACACAGCCGAGTTTTGGCATAGCAAGAATTCGAGCAGAAAGAATTTGCCCATAAGCAACCACCACAAACCCATCTGCATGAGCTTCTTCTAAAGCGGTTAATATTAAAGCATCTTTTTTAATCCGTTCTGGCTGCCAAACCGGTAAACTATGAGTGAGTGCCACAGACTTCACCGGAGAAGGAGTCAGTTGAGCGCCTCTTCCTCGCCGTTTATCTGGTTGAGTCACCACCCCTAGCACTTCAAAGTCAGGATGAGACAACAATCGCTCCAGCGTCGGAACAGCAAACTGAGGTGTACCAAAAAAAATGACTTTCATGGGTTACGGTTCTGTATGATGTGTGGAGGAACATTCCCAGATTGGACAAATGTTCCCGTCTTGTTTTAAGTTACCGGAGGATGTGAGGAAAAAAAAATCAATTTTTCCCCCTTCCACCCGGTGTCATCCTAGATGGCTCGATTCTGATTGCAATTATCACTATTAACTCTATGGCTTATTGTCGTCGGTATTTCCGGTTTAATTCTCAGATTTTGCAGCGAGAAATGGAAGTTCTCCATTTTGGAGACTCTGGTTATCCTATGCTACTCTTTCCTTCTAGCAATGGGCGCTTTTTTGATCCAGAAGACCGGGGGTTAATTGCTGCTCTAGGAAGGCACTTGGATATGGGATGGACTCAAGTGTTTTGTTTGGATACTTTAGATTGGGAAACATTTTTTGCGTCAGGGTTAACGATTCAAGAGCGCCGCCAGCAGTGGTTGTTATTAGAACGACATTGGTGTAAAGAATTTATTCCTTATGCTTGTGATGAGGCTCAAAATGATTTTGTGGTGGCAGCAGGATGTTCTTTAGGGGGGACTCATGCTTTAAATTTAGCGTTGCGACATCCGAATACGGTGCGCCGATGTATTTCGATGTCTGGACTTTATGATTTAACTAATCTGCCAGGATTGGGTGATTTTGACCGAGAACAAACGAATCAGGAACTTTATTTTATCAATCCGATCGCTTATATGGCAAATATGAGCCGCGATCGCTGGTTAGAATCCGGAGGCGCTAATACTGATCTGAAATTACTCGCGGCTCAAAACAACTATTCCTTGATGGATCATCTCCACCTCTGTGAAATTTTTAATCGCAATGGTATCCCCCATCACATGGAAATCTGGAATGGAGGTCATGACTGGTCAATTTGGCAAGCTCAACTAGCTGCATTTGCGTAAACTTAGAGACTCTACCGAAGCCCAGATATCTGATCTTCGCTAAAATTAGAAATACTTTGCTGGAGTTTCCTCACTCTGTTATCCGTCTTCTAGGGAGACCCTGAGATGCTAGAAATCGTTGCCATTATCATTTTCTCCATCGCCACTTTTGCCTTAGCTTATCTCCTCGGTGTAATTGGTATGGCATTAACTGCCTTATTTTTCCTTTTAGAAGATATTCCCGGATGGGTTTGGACTGTTATTCTCTTAATTTTGACCATCGCCACCTACCGAGGATTACGATATTAATCTAAAGGCAATCGCTAATGGGAATATTCCGATAGGCCTCCCGTTGCTCTATTTCCAGGCTCAAATCTCGATTGTCTCTAGACAAATCATAGCGAATTTTCACCACCGCCTTCAAATCCAAGTTGTCTAAATTGACTCTTTTTCCCAGCGCTTCCAGTCGTAAAGCTGCTAGGGGAATCCTTTCTGAAATCACACCCAGACTTCCCGTGCGATTATCCAGCAAGCGCGATCCTGTGTTGGTATAAATCGGAATCCAGCGATTGTGATGAAATGCATAAAGCTGATATACGACATTAGCATAACGAGTCAAAGGTTTCTCCAACACATTCAATTGAATTGCCATTCCCCCATCTCTCGCCGCAGTTAAGCGAGATAATCCTAGTTGTACTTTCCAATTTTGCCGAGTTTGAATAGGAGATGGAAGGGATGCTGGACAAGATGAAGGAGGTGTAATCTGAGAAGGGTCGCGATCGCGAAGACGGGAGAGATTTACAGGGAAAACCCGTCCTGGAAATAGACGATCAAAAGCTTCTTTGATTTTATTTAATCCAGGGCAAGCAGTGGAAAAATCTTTAACTAATTCTCCAGTCATTACCGTTTCATAACTTTGGTAGGACATGGCTTCAATTTCACCAAAGCCACCTTCAGGACTGACGATCATTCCTTGTCCTTCTTTTAGTTTCACTGGCACAAAGTTAGGAATTTTAGGATTATACAAGTCCAGTTCTCCTTCTAATACAGAATAGTGAGTTCTTTGTCCTGGCAAAATTTCCAAAAGATAGGTAGTCCCACGAACCCCAGCACGAACGGTATTCGTGCATCCATTGCCTTGTCCATTGACTAAAATTTGTCCTTGTTGTAGTTGAAAACATTGACTGCCGACTACTAAGGTCGAATTAGTTCCTAACCGTCCGATCGCCCCCGTGTTAAACTTAAGTTCAGCTCTAGCGCTAGTAGTCCGAATTCGTTCTCCCAGTTGCGCCCGATCCATTGTATTGGCGACACGCTGATTAATCAAAACTTGCTGCCCGATGACTTCAGTCAGTGTCGCATCAGTAATCCGTGGCATTTGAGCAATACTCGCGGGTACAGATCCTTGAGAGAGCACCGCTAAACTGAGGGTAGCGGCAAATACCCAAATCAAGTTCGAGATGTGTCGCGATTGCTTAATCCGTTGCCACAGGCTGATCAAAGAAACTATTTGCAATACCATGACCTTAAACGATAGACTCACTAAATATCAACAGGAATAGCCTAGATAGACTTGCGCTCATCTCAGGAGTTCCCTGGGCTAGGGAAAATCAAATGAAGCATGAGAGATGTGCTGCTTTGGTCAGATTTCGACTGGGAGTTGTGCCTCTTTTTCAGTAGAAAAAAGGTTAACTGAGCCAAGCGATCGCTCGCCATAATATTCAGTAGCTTCAGGGCATAAAATATCCCCAAAAATCACCGCACCTCTCTGTTCTGGACAATCCTAATAAATTAAAGTGATCGATTGGGTGGAGACTTGCTAGAAAGCTAGGGGTGAGAGCAAAAATTCATCGATCTAGCTACAATGATGGAAAACTGTTTATCTGTGTGACGAGCGATCGCCAAGCTATGAATACTCAGTCCTCTGCCTCTGCATCCACTTACTATACCGAATTAGGCCTACATCCGAGTGCCTCACCCCTGGAAATTCGGCGAGCCTATCGGGAGCTGAGTAAGCGTTATCATCCAGATACAACTGATTTAGATCCCCAAGTAGCCACTCTTCGGTTTCACCGCCTGAATGAAGCCTACGGAACCCTCAGTAACCCAGAACGGCGGCGGCTGTATGATTCCAGTATGGGCTATTCCCGATTTTATGTCGTACAACCCCCCTCGGAATTTGAGCACTCTTCCTCAGCATACCTCGATGCCCGCGATCGCCCCCTCTCCTCTGGTGAGTTATTTGCCCTATTTATCCTTGGACTCACCTTTATGCTATGTTTAGGGTTGGCGATCATCGTAGTCTGGTTCAATCCAGAACTTGCCAACCCTACCCTCTCCTTACCGCCCTCCTAGTTTCTCATGTCCATGTCTCTGCCGAGTGCCAACACCCCTCTCTACAACCATCCTCTCCCTCAAATCGAGCAGTGGTTAATCCATCTAGGCGCTGAACAAGACACAACAGAATTACACTGCTGGACACTGCACAAAAATGGTTGGCACGCCGAAATCTATCTCGAAACGGAACAACTGGTTGTCTGTTACTTAAATGCAGCAGAAGAGGGTAATCCTATCCAGCGTGCCTTTAAATACTCCCTCAGTCGCCAAGATATTCAAGATGCTGTTTTAGCTGGCCCATAAGGGATTTTAATATCAAAACCCATTACCAATCCTCATCTTCCGGTAAGTCAGAGGATGGAGACTCCCAGTCAACCTCTCTAGGCTCAGTTTTTTTGGGTGGCGAGGGGGGGGGCGCAGAAACGGGAGGAATAATGACCCGATAGTCTGTATCATAAACATTCTCCTTGGTCTGGCTACTAGACTGGGCACTACGGCGATCGCCAGCAGCAGAGCGATCCCTCCTTTGCCCTTCCCAAACTTCACTCACCTCACTGGGCTGTTCCCAGTCTTGGGTTAAGGAGTTGGGTTCCGAAGATTTAGAGAAAGAAAAGTTTTCTGGGGGGGAAACCTCTGGAACTTCTTTGCTTTCTTGATCCCATAAACGGGTGGGGCGTTGATAGGGGCTTTTTCTCTGGGAGGGGGAGGCGCTACCCAGTTGCCATGATAAAACCATCTTTACCAGGCGACTGGTGATTAATCCCAGGGTAAAGGCAATAAATAGCCATACTCCCAAAGGAATAGAGGGCGATCGCATTCCTAAAAATACCACAGGCAAAGCCGGGGATAAATTTTGCGCCACAACCCCTAAACTCAACCCTAAAGCCATCAATAAAACCGTTTGTCGATCCATAGCCTGTCAAGGTAACGGGTAATTTAATTTATCATTCAGAAATCAACGGTCCACTCCCCTCTGTTCCTTGCCAACGCTTCAGGGGTACACAATCAATATCCAATTGATCTAAAGCGCGAGCCACCACAAAATCCACTAAATCCTCAATCGTTTGAGGATGATGATACCAAGCAGGAATCGCTGGCACAATTTTAGCACCCGCTTCTGCCAAGGTCGTCAAATTCCGCAAGTGAATTAAACTCCAGGGAGTCTCCCTAGGAACCACCACCAGTTTTCGCCCCTCCTTTAGTTGGACATCAGCAGCCCTCTCCAGCAGATCCGAACTTAAACCCATCGCCAGTTTTGCCACTGTCGCCATACTACAGGGAATCACCAACATTCCCTGAGTACGGAAAGAGCCACTGGCAATCCTTGCCCCCACATCTTGCCAGACATGACAGGTTAACCGCCCAGTTGGGATACCTCCGGCTTGATTGCGCCAAAATTGACTTTGTTTTTGCGGATCTCCTGGCATTTTCACCTGATTTTCTGCTTGCCATACCTGATAGGTGGCTTTAGAGGCAACCAGATCAATCTGGTAGTCAGCCTCTAAAAGGTATTTCAGGGTTCGCACGGCATAAATCAGGCCAGAAGCGCCAGAAACCCCAATAATTAAGGGGTAGTTCATTAGCGATAGTAGTCTTCCTCTTCCTCTTCTTCCTCATCAAATCCATCGGGACTGTAGCTCCCTCCACTAATGGCTACGAGGTCAATTTGTTGGCGATAGTAGTCTACACTTTTCACTTGGACTTCCACGCGATCGCCTAATCGGTAATGATTACGATTTTTCCGGCCAATCAGCATCTGCTGACGACCCCGATATTCATACCAATCATCCTTCAGAGAACTCACATGGACTAATCCCTCCACCAACACATCCTCTAGTTCTACGAAAAACCCATAGGATTGAACCCCAGTAATCACTCCATGGAAAATTTCTCCCGTATGAGATTTCATAAACTCCGCTTTTTGCAGACCATCCAAATCTTCTACAGCCTCTTGTGCCACTCGTTCTGCTTCGCTCAGATGAGCCACGATGTGACTAAAACGCTCTTCAAACTCCGTTTGAATTTCTGGGGGTAATACATTCCAGTTAATCTTGCCATGACAGGTACTACTTTTCAGATTTACCCCTTCTTTAGCACGGGCGGTACGGCGATCGCGCCCTTGATTAAACACTTCATGAATCACTCGATGCACCAACAGATCGGAATAGCGATGCAAAGGAGCCGTAAAATGGGTATATCCTTCTGCCAAAGCCAGACCAAAATGGGGCTTAGGCGTTGTACTATAGAAAGCCGGTTTCAACACTCCCAACAGCAAATAAGTTAACACCTTTTGAGCCGAAGTCCCATCAAATTTTTGGGTAAACTTTTGATAATCTCTTGGGGTAATGATTTCCTCATCTTCCAGTTCTAAAATAATCCCTAAATTGCTCGCCAGTTTAATCAACTCCTGTACTTCTTCCCCATGAGGCGCTTGATGAACCCGGTAAAGGGCAGGCACTTCTAAGGCTTTTAGATGTTTTGCCACCAATTCATTCGCCAGAATCATCAGTTCAGTCACCATGCCTCTCGCTGGTAAGGAAAAGTGTACTACCAAAGCACCCAAAGCACCTTCATCATCATAATAGGTTTTCTGGTCGGGCAGGTTCAATTCAAATGATCCTCGGTCAAGGCGATGATGGCGAATTTGTCCTGTGAGACCATAAAGATTTTTCAAGGTTTCAATCAGAGCCGGAGGGTAGTCAGGGGACTCTTCTGCTACCAGTAAGGCTCCGGCTTGCTGATAATTTAAGTGATAATCTACACACACCAAAGTTCGTTCTAGTTCATACTCTTGAACCCGGCCTTGACTATCTAGAGTAATCAACACTGATAGGCTTGGCCGGTCTTGTCCCTGAAGCAAGGCACAGCACTGAGCCACTTCTACCGGTAGCATTGGCAATACTTTTTGCCCTAAGTATACGGAAACACCTCGTTTTTCCGCCGCTTGGTCGATCGCTGAGTGAGGGGGAATCAGGGGCGCCACATCAGCGATATGAATACCTAACCGCCAAGAACCGTCTGCTAGAGGTTCCAGACTGATGGCATCATCAAAGGTATCGGTTTGATGGCTATATTCTTCTGGTTTGATGGTAAAAGTTAAAACAGAGCGCCAATCCAGGCGATTAGCTGCGTCAGTGATTTCCCCAGGGATCAACCGAGCTGCTTCTGCCATCACCGCTGGGGAAAATTCTTTGGGTAAATCATGCTTACAGCGCACGATTTCCGTATCTGCTGCTTCTTCTGCATTCACTCCCAAAATTTGGGTGACTTGTCCGAGGGGAGGATAGGGGCCCAGGGGATAGCGTTGAATAGCTACATGAACCAGGTGATCGATGGCAGCTTCCAAATCCGCTGACTTACCTAGGGCTAACTCAAACAGGAGGCGATCGTCGAGAGGAACGGCTTTATAGTCTCCATTGCTCCGTTTGATCCGTGCTAACACGGAAGTAATGGCGCGGTCAACAATCAGATATACTTCTCCTTCGGGAGAGCGTCGTCGCGATCCTTCTTTGAGGACTCTCACAAGCACTCGGTCACCATTCCAAGCGGTAGAGAGATTGGTTTCCCGGATGTAAATATCTTCTGCTTCTTCCTCATCTTGAATGGCAAAGCAAAAGCCTTTGCTAGAGCAGCGCAGTTTTCCTTCTACCAATCCATTGTCTGGTCCCCGGCGATATCGTCCTCGGTCTTTGACGAGTATGCCCATTTTCTCTAGAGCATCTAAAGCGATTTGAAGCTGACGCACACTGAGGTCACTGGAAAGACCTAGCTTTTTTTCTAGGACTTTTGGGGCGATCAGTTTATCATCGGTGAAGTTGGAGAGCAAATTGGCGATCGTGAATTCCATGTAGCGATACGTCCTTGGTTGTCTAAAGTCATTAAGCCAGTTCCCCGTTAAAAATTAGGAAAATTAGAAATTTAAACACTAGAGAGTGATTTTTAATTTGGCATTTTCCGCTTTTAATTGATCGGGGGTATGCTGAAATCGTCCCGATCTGAGGTCAATCCATACCCACAGAGATGATGGGTGGTATGGTGAGAGGCTTTGTCAACACCCAGAGAAGTTTGGTGGGGACAGGGGGAACTCTCAGGAGAGATGGATGCTGAAGAAGTAACCGTAGAACAGCAACCCTCAACCTTCTCTCGACCTGCTGTGGCTCACTGGCTGGTGAATGTTTCGTGAACGGTTGGTCAATAATGATCCTGGGACAAAATTGACTAAGTTTTAGTCTATCATCAATTTTATGGCATTTTGGGGCGATCGCCCTCAATGCCGTTGACCGGTGACGATGTAGGCGACTCGCTGGCCAATATTAGTGGCATGATCAGCCATGCGCTCTAAATGGCGAATCACCAGTACCAGCAGTAAAGTGGGTTCGATTTCTCCTTGAACATTCCTTTGGTTGGCTAATTTTTGGTACAACAGTTCGTAGTCTGCATCCACCACATCGTCTTTGATTTTAATGTCTAAACCCGCCTGAGCATCGAGATTGGATAAGGCCACTAAACTCATCGCTAACATGGACTGACAGCGATCATACATTAACCGCACTTCGTGAATCATGGGGTGAGGAGGATAGGGAAATAATTTGATGGCAATCTCCCCTAAGTCTTTGGCATAGTCACCAATGCGCTCTAGGTCTCTGACTAATTGCATCATGGAACTGAGCAATCTTAAATCTTTGGTCACTGGCGATTGAATGGCAATGGTACTGACACATTCTAGTTCGATGTGATGATAGAGTTGATCGATCCGTCGGTCTTGAGGTTTAATTTGATTGGCAGCTTCTAGGTCTTGTTCAAAGAGGGCTTGACGCGCTAGACAGCAAGAATTCTCCACCAGAGCGCCCATCCGCAGAACGTCCCGTTGTAGACTCCGAAGCTGGCGTTGAAAATGGGTGCGGGTGGCAGGTGGGGGGGATGTGGGGGTGTCCACAGGCCGGCTCTCCCAACATAAGTTCTCAATAGTGTAAGCTAAGATTTCACTAGTATAGCGACTTGCGCTGGGATTGGCCGGATTTAACTGAAGTTTAACCTGATTGTTGGGGCGATCGCCGCCGAAGTCCCTTTCCTGAACTCAAAAATGTTACAGTATGTAACAGCCTCTTCCCCTAGGGGACAATTTGAGCAACAGTGTTCAACAAACCCCGTTTTTTTTAAGAGGAGCTTTTGCAGATGTCTTTATCCGATTCCCAAGTTTTTATGGCCTTAGTAATTGCTTTACTCCCTGGTATCTTAGCTTTCCGCTTATCGACAGCCCTGTATAAGTAGAGTCGATTGAGCTTCAAAAGCCTGGATCGCAATCAAGGTCTTTGGGGAGAAAATCCTAAAAAACTCTGGAATTATAGACGGTTAAAGTCAACTCAACGGTGTATCATCAAGATGCCTTACCCTTTAATCGTTGAAAAAACCATGGTTGCTAGTGAGATAACCCCCCAAAGACCGGCTCCTTTTAGACATCGACAGCCAACGGTTCCCTCTCGTCGTCGTCAAGCGCCTCGTCAGTGGTCTCGGTCAACGGTGGCGATCGCTCTAGAAGTAACCACTAAGCTAGGAGTAAACTTGATTTTAATTAGCCTAGCCACTTCGGCGGTAGCGCGTCTATTACCCTATTATCGATCGGTGGAAGAAAAATTAGACCGAGTAGAGATTGAAGTGGCTCAAACTCAAGAGCGGGTTAATCAACTGCAACAAGACTTTGATCGCTCTTTTGATCCAGAACAAGCCAAGGAAGTAATGGCAGAACAAAGTCACCGGATTGATCCCCAGCGGCGTTCCGTCGTTTGGAAGAAAGGGAAACCGGCTCCCTAAGTTGAGCTATCTTATCGTTGTAGTGGTAGGAGCAGTTCTTTGTGCCAAGCAACCACTCGTTGGTATTGGCGGTTTTCAGCAAAGGAGAGAGCAGGGCTTTCTTGAAAAGCATGAATCGCTTTTTGATAATCAGCGATCGCCCAATTCCAATCTCCCATTTGGTGATAAGTGCGTCCTCGTTCAGCATAGATATAGCCTTCTAAACGCCCCATGCGTAAGGCAAAATCAAAGTTATCGAGGGCAAGTTCATAAATTGGCAACTGGCGGAAAGCAATGCCTCGGTTAATCCAGGCTTCTAGCTTAAACGGATTTAAATCAAGGGTTTGATCGTAGTCCAACAAAGCAGCGTAAAGATCCCCTTGACGAGCATAGGCATTGCCACGGTTATTGTACGCTTCGATTAAATCAGGATTGAGAGCGATCGCCTGAGTATAGTCAGCGATCGCCCTTTCCAACTCCCCTGCCTGAAAATACCCATAGCCTCGATTATGATAAGGTTCCGCAGCCCCTGGACTGGCTTCAATCAATCGAGTCAACAGTTCAATACCTCCCCAATAATCCCCTCGCTCAATACGGGTTTTGGCTTGACGGCTCAATTGTCGAGCCATCGAAGTAATTTGGGGACGTTTCCGTGTCAACGGGGAAACGGCTGAAGTAGAAAGATTCATCACCATCGCATTTGCCTCAACTACTGACTCTACTGTTGGGAATACTTTCACCTTAAAAGGAAGTTCATCCGTAAGAAACCCCAGGTGTACCACTTACGGAGGTGGCTGATCTCAAGCAGACATTGACCATAAACTTGAATTCTGATTCTGAGTTGGGGCAAGATTTCTGGTAAGATGCAACCATCCAATCAAATTCGATTACCAGCGTTGCTGTGCTGGATCTCCAAGAATTATGCCCGTTGAATTTAGATATCCCCATGCTTCTGATGTCTCAGGAGAAGACTATCTCGTGCTTGGCTTGGCCACTTGCTTCATCAAAGAGGAAGGAGATGTATATCCGATTCAAGTGATTGAACCCATTCCTTCGGCGGCTTTGGAAGCCTTGGTGAAAGGGATTCCTACCTCCTATGAAATGGCTGTGGGGACAACATTAGGTGCTGTCCTGGTTGAGCAGACCCCCCAGAAATTAAGAGAGTTCCCTGACAATGCCCAATTTTGTGAAGAGTTTGCCGATCGCGCGATCGCCGCTGTCCGTAGCTACAAGGTTCCCAGCCACGCTCAGGCGCGTCAAGAGATTCCAATCGGGACTTGCCGTCGTGATTTCAACTTTTCTACCGAACGCAAGCGGGTTCTGAATCTATCAAATATTGTCCGTACCGAAGATAATGTAAAACAGCACGAATATACTCATAAGGTTCTGTAACAATATGATCAAACTTTACGGTGGCCCTCGCACCAGAGGGACTTTAGTCCAATGGTATTTGGAAGAACTAGGGGTTCCCTATGAACTGATTACTCTGAATCTGCAAGGAGGAGATCACAAAAAACCAGAGTATTTAGCCATCCATCCCATGGGAAAAGTTCCCGCTTTGGTGGAGGGAGACTTTACTATCTGGGAATCGGGGGCGATTTTAATGTATCTGGCTCACCAGTATAGTCAACCCAGTCTGTCAGTGCACCAGTTAGCACAAGCGAATCAGTGGGTAATGTTTGCCAATGCCAGTTTAGGTCCAGGGGTGTTTATCGAGGCCTCTCGCGATCGCGCTCTCGGAGACTTTATGCCTCCCCTGAATAATCATTTACAAAGTCATCCGTTTTTACTCGGAGATGATTTCACCGTAGCTGATGTAGCCGTTGGCTCTTTATTAGCTTATATGCCCATGATGCTCAAACTCGATCTCAGTGGCTATCCGGCGATCGCCAACTACGTGGAGCGGTTATCTCAACGCCCAGCCTTTCAAAATACCATTGGCAAACGCTAAAAATTAGTAAAATCTCTATCTAGGGGCAGGAGAGCGCTGCCTGTTGCGCCCTCAGCAGCTGGTGAATGCCTTCTTCTGCCATTTCTAGCATCTGATTCAATTGTTGACGATTAAAACTCCCCTGTTCAGCCGTCCCTTGAACCTCGATCATTTCTAATCGATCATTCATCACCACATTAAAATCAACTTGCGCCCCCACATCTTCCTGATAACACAAATCTAAATATGGCTCTCCCCCCAATAGTCCCACAGACACCGCTGCCACTCGATGACGTAAGGGAGAGCCGCTTAACTTCCCTTCTGCCAATAATTGATTCACAGCATCCACTACCGCTACATAGCCGCCCGTAATCGCCGCTGTACGAGTTCCCGCATCCGCTTGCAGCACATCCGCATCTACAGTAAGGGTCATTTCTCCCAATTGCTCTAAATCCAATGAGGCTCTTAAACTCCGTCCAATCAGGCGTTGGATTTCCTGGGTTCGTCCTGATAAATTCAGAACCTCTCTAGGGTGACGTTGAGGCGTAGAATTAGGCAGCATTCGATACTCTGCTGTTAACCATCCTTTGCCTGTCCCTTCTAAAAATTTAGGGACTCCCGCTTGTAGCGATACCGTACAGAGTACCTGGGTATCTCCAAAACTGGTGAGGACTGAACCAGCAGCAAATTTAGTAAATCCCCGTTGAAAGCAAATCGGACGGAGTTGATTGGGTTGACGACCATCAGGACGGGGTAGAGCCATAATACCTTAAGTTTCCCTGGAATTGGCGATCAGCTTACCCTGAAGTTGGGCAAGCACTTGATCGGGGGACTGATAACCGTTGACGGTAAGCAATCGTTCCCGCTTGTCATAATAATCCAGAATCGGCACGGTGCGGCTGTGAAAGAGGTCAATTCGCCGCTGGATTAAGTGGGGTTGATCTTCCGGTTCTGAAGCGGCTATTCGTCTTTCCATCATCACTGTATCGGGGACTTCCAGAAAAATTGCCCAGTTGAGATGTTGATGTAGTTCGAGCAGCAGAAAGTCAAGTTCTTCTGCTTGAAAGGCAGTACGAGGATAGCCTTCGAGGAGCCATCCCGGTTGGGTATCGGCTTGCAGCAAGCGATCGCGAATAAACGCAATTAAAATTGGATCAGGCACAAATTCCCCTTGTTGTACATAGGACTGAGACTGTACCCCTAACTCAGTTTGCCGATCAATGGCCTCTCGGAGAATGGTTCCCATCGAAATTAAAGGAATCTCAAGGCGATCGCACAACCTCCTCCCTTGGGTACTTTTTCCCGCACCTGGGCCACCTAAAATTACCAATCTCAAAGCGGATCTCCTCTGAATAAATGATTTATGATCTATCTTCTCTAATTAATCGTGCTGATCAACTGTCAACTGTTGAGGAGGATTGCCTGTGAATGCAGCCGAACAAGCAAAAAACTTGGAAATCGCCACCCAAATTGCTACCCTCATTAATCTCTTCAAAACCCTATTCCCCGATGTGCGGGTAGATCTCAAGCCTTGGATGAATGACCCTTGTACTCAAGAGCTGGTTGATCCTGACTCCATTGATCTTGGTTTTCATTTTCCCGGTTTTAGCCGCTCTTTCCAAAGTCGCAGTGTCCTCATTCAAATCCGTTTTCACCAAGATCCCCTCGAAACCCATCATCGGGCGATCGGTATTGAAGCCACAGGATACAGCCATCAGGGACAGCAATGGCGCTTTTCTACCATCGAACAATGGCATTTTGAAGGAATTACCCAACCCAATACTGCCACAGAGGAAAAACTCAAGCAATTCTGCCGTCAAACCTTAGAACTCTTTAATGCTGGCGATCGCCCCCAATAAAAACCACCATCCTATAAGATCCCCATCAGATTTCCTAAAAACCAAAAAATATCTTAAGATTGTCTCAAGCCTAAATTTGTCATCAGACAACTCACTGATAACCAAAACCATCTTAGGAGGACAACTATAGTATGGCGCTCGTACCCATGCGGCTTCTGCTCGATCACGCAGCCGAAAACAACTACGGTATTCCCGCATACAACGTCAACAACATGGAGCAAATCCTCTCCATCATGCAAGCAGCCAACGAAGCCGACAGTCCCGTCATTCTCCAAGCTTCTCGCGGCGCTCGCCAATATGCAGGTGAAAACTTCCTCCGTCATCTCGTGCTCGCAGCCGTTGAAACCTACCCCCACATCCCCATCGCCCTACACCAAGACCATGGGAATGCTCCCGATACCTGCTACACAGCAATGCGCTATGGGTTCACCAGCGTAATGATGGACGGCTCCTTACAAGCCGATGCCAAAACCCCCGCCAGCTTCGAGTACAACGTTCAAGTCACCAAAGAAGTCGTCAAAGTAGCTCACTCCATCGGAGTCAGCGTAGAAGGAGAACTCGGTTGCCTAGGATCTCTAGAAACCGGCAAAGGCGACAAAGAAGATGGTCACGGATTTGAAGGAACCCTCTCTCACGATCAACTGCTCACCGATCCGGATGAAGCCGTTCAATTTGTACTAGAAACTCAAGTAGACGCTCTAGCCGTAGCCATTGGTACCAGCCACGGCGCATACAAATTCACCCGCAAACCCACCGGTGAAATCCTCGCCATTAGCCGCATTGAAGAAATTCACAAACGTTTACCGAACACCCATTTGGTAATGCACGGATCTTCCTCCGTTCCTGAAGATCTCATTGCCATTATTAACCAATATGGCGGTAGCATCCCTGAAACCTACGGCGTACCCGTCGAAGAAATCCAGAAAGGCATCAAGAGTGGAGTTCGCAAAGTCAATATCGACACGGATAACCGTTTAGCAATTACTGCCGCCATTCGAGAAGCCGCTTTCAAAGATCCCTCTAATTTTGATCCTCGCCACTTTACCAAGCCCTCCATTAAGTACATGAAACAAGTGTGCTTAGAGCGCTATCAACAGTTTGGCACTGCCGGTAATGCCAGCAAGATCAAACAACAAACCTTAGATGTCTATGCGATTAAATACAGCAAAGGCGAACTGAACGCCACGGTTAAACAAACCGCAGCCGTTTAATGGACTAACTCACTCCTAGTGTTGTTCATCACTGTTGACCGAATCACTGAGGGCGAATCTGTAGATTTGTCCTCTTTTTTCTCTCAGTGCTGACACCCGGTTCACCTTGGTCAAGGCTGAATCGGAAAAAAGCTGGTAATTTATGGGTCGCCCGGGATTCGAACCCGGAACTAATCGGTTAAAAGCCGAGTACTCTACCGTTGAGTTAGCGACCCGTTATATCACACCTTATCTAAGATAGCACCAATGCACCAAAGATGGCAAGAAAAATTTTTACTTTTTCCTACTCCTTCTTAAGGACGATAAACAGGGAGAGTAAAATGAAAACAACTCCCCTGATTATCCAGAGACTCCACCCAAATTTGACCATAATGAGCTTGAATAATCCGTTGGCACAGAGACAGACCAATCCCGTAGCCATCTTTACCCTGATCCCGCTCCAACCGAAAGCGATCTTCAAAAATCTTCTCCTGCTTCTCCGAAGGAATACCCGGCCCTGTATCAGAAAAACTCACTTGCACTTTTTGAGTGGTGCGATGAAGGATAGAGACCTTAATCGTTCCCTGGGGTGGAGTATACTTAATCGCATTATCCAAAAGATTACTCATCACTTGCCGAATCCGCTGAGAGTCCGCATAGACTAGGGGTAAGTCTTGAGGAACATCTGTTTCTAGACGTAGAGACTTTTGCTCTAATTGTTCTGCAAAGCTTTTTAAGACCCCCAGACAGAGAGCTTTGATGTCAATTTTCTCTGGCTGGACTTGCATCTTAGAATTACTCCCCTTAGCCACTTGCAGAATATCTGTAATCATGCGATCGATCGCCTTAATCTGAGTCCGAGCGTGTTTGAGCAGTTGGGTAGTGAGGCTGGCAGTAAAGCGGGTAGCACGAGGATCATCAGCACTGTAACCAATTTCCAAAGTTTCCACCGCCAGCGCAGCCGCAGTCACTGGGTTGCGTAAATCATGGGCTAACATAGCGATAATTCGGTCTTTGAACTGGAGTTGCTCTTTAAGTTCTTCTCGTTCTTGCTGGAGACGGAAAATTTCATCAGATAAGCGAAGCAATTCAGCAGAATAGGTAATAGAAGAAATCGGTTCTGAAGAATCAGAGCCTGAATTGGCTTGATTCTCCAAGTAGTCTTGTACAGACTGAACCCACCGAGGCCACCAGTTATCAATCAGATTAATTAAATTACTGCCCGCCAAGGTTTGCTTGGGTAAAGGATGGATTTTAATCAAAGCCGGAGTAGCCACCACCTTAAAGTTTTCAGCCAGTTGGGGTTGTTCACTGACATCCACCACCATCAGTTCAAAATCGAGGTCTTGAGACAGATTCCGAATATGACAGCGAATTTGTCGAATTTGGTCTCCCGCATAGGGGCGCTTATCGACAAATAAGAGCAGTTGGAGGGGGGGGTCCGGTTTAAGGGTCTGTTCCAGAGTGGCCTGCATAGGGAATGACAAAAAGAGCCAACCTTTAGATTTACTTAAGAGTCTAATCGATATGACTGACTCGTGTAGTGAATTGAGCAGATTTTAGGGGAGTCAGGGAGAATTTAACAACACGCAAGATCATAAAGTGACAGAGATTCGATATGATGGATTTCTTGTACTCTATAAAAATTTAGTTAGTAAACCGAAGCGCTATGACCGCTGTGCTCACCATTAACAATACTCATAAACTTTCTTCTCCTCGGCTAGAGATGCCTCCCCGTCTGTTGTTGGGGGCTGGCCCGTCGAATGCTGATCCTAGGGTGATTGCAGCGATGAGCCGTCCTCAAGTGGGTCATCTTGATCGCTATTTTCTCAAGTTGATGAGTGAGATCCAAGAGTTATTGCGCTATGGCTTTCAAACCGATAATGCTTTAACCATCCCCGTT
>CAZTRW010000071.1:4044-18049 GCA_964616725.1 uncultured bacterium | reverse complement strand
CTGCTAAACTGCAACAATGACCACAGATAATTTGACCGGAAAACTGAAATTTGAGGGCATATTGGGCGACATGATAGAGGGTTCGCGCCTCCAATTCTAGACTTTCATCCGTATGGAAATCGAGATCCAAATTCCGCTCTTGAGCCATCCTGAATATAGAGTCAAGATTGTGATAGGAACTCATGGTGGGCATTGCCCCTAAAATGCCTCCCATTTCCGCTAAACGATCAACCCATTTTTGCCCTTCTGGAGTGATTAAATCTTCTATGCGGCTCAAACTCACTGCTTGTAAATGAAGTTTTCCTTGCCATTCTGCTTGCAGGGTTTGGAAGACTTCCCAGGTGGTGAGGGTATCGTCGCCGCGAAAATCGAGGTGAGTACGAATGGCTTGGGTACCATGGGCATAACTGCAGCGGAGGGCGAAGTTCATGCGACGATAGAGATCCTCGGCAGTCCAATGGTTGTGAGCATCGGCGACAGAAGTGGCGATCGCCCCACTGAAGGTACGATCGAAATGAGGAGTACGATCAGTAATATGGCCCTTATCCAAATGGGTGTGGATATCCACAAACCCACACCAGAGTTGCCCCCCTTGGAGATCCCATCCTGGCTTGGTTTGGTTGGCTGGGTGGCTGGGGCGAATCTGGGCAATCATTCCTTCAGCAATATGGATATCGACTTTCACTAGCTGCTCAGAATTAGGAGTCGCCGTAGGAGGAGAGTGGTGAGGGAGAAATAACGACTGAGGCACTTGGGCATTATAGAGCCAGTAGTGGTCATTGTCGAGGATAGAGTTCATCGGGGAATCTGCTACTGTGTAAGTTGGCTATTTGAAGACATGGATTATGATTTATCGTTTGTGGATCTGGGTTTTGTTACCGGCGATCGCTGCTATACTCGTGATCGGGTGTGATTCCGATTATTCCTCGCCGCCATCAGAACCTGGACTGTCTCAACCTAATCCTCCTCAACCACTGGTTGTTACTCCCTCTCCTACCCCTTCTGCTCAACCTCAAGCTAAATTAGCTGCACCAGACGCGCCTGATTCCCAGAGTAATGCTCAAGTGTCGCAAATGCTAGAAACCATGGCTAACAAGGGCTACAACAAATCTAGTCAAGGAATTTGGCTGCAAACGGAGGACACCTTATTAGCCAATCATCAAGGCACAGTGCCTCTGCCTGCGGCTTCTTTAACCAAAGTGGCTACCACCTTAGCTGTGTTAGATATTTTAGGGCCAAAGCATCAATTTATCACTGAAATTGGTTACACAGGGACTCTGCAAAATGGAGTAATTCAGGGAGATTTAGTGATTACTGGGGGACAAGATCCGTTCTTTGTGTGGGAAGATGCGATCGCCCTAGGCAATGCCTTAACCGATTTGGGCATTAAGCAAGTCATGGGCAATTTAATCATTGTGGGTTCCTTCTATATGAACTATGAAGAAGATCCCGCGATCGCCGGAGATTTATTGCGCCAAGGTTTAAATGTACAATTGTGGCCCGATTCTGCCTATGTAGAATATGAAAACTTGCCGGAAAATACACCACAACCAGAGGTAAAAACTACCGGGTTAGTCAAAACGGTTAAAACCGCTCCGACGGGCGTAAAACCCCTGTGGCGCTATTCCTCCTTACCCGTAGCCCAATTGCTGAAAAAAATGAATCAATATAGCAATAATCCCATGGCAGAAATGTTTGCCAACATCGTGGGAGGTGCTCCTGTAGTGGTGCAAAAAGCAGTGAGTCTCACGGGGGTTCCTGCCAGTGAAATTAAGCTGGTCAATGGGTCAGGATTAGGAGAGGAAAATCAACTGTCACCACGAGCAGCGATCGCCCTATTTTTAGCAATTCAACGCCTACTAGAACCCCAAGGTTTAACCCTGGGAGATGTGATGTCAATTATGGGCGAAAAAGAAGGGATTTTAGTCTCTCGCCCCTTACCCAAATTTACTGTCCTCAAATCAGGGAGCCTCTATGCTGTCAGTACGTTAGCCGGAGCACTCCCCACTCAAGAGAAAGGAATTGTCTGGTTCGCCATTTTGAATGGAGGTAGTTACTATGAGGAGTTGCGAGTAGAACAAGAAGCCTTTCTGAAACAATGGGTCAATCAATGGGGGGCAGTATCAAGTTTACCGACAGAATTAACTCCTAAATTATCCCCTCCTTCTGGATCTCGCATCGAACGATTAGCAAATAGGTGATGGGCAGGCAATGACAATTAACCCTTACTGATGACCCATTGTATTGTAGGCTATGTTACGATTTAAGACGCTCAACCCCCAATAGAGATAGTAAAGGTACAAGCATGGCATCCATTCGTGAGTTGCATCAACAGTTAATTAGCAAAAAGCGATCGGCTGTAGAATTAGCCCAAGAGGCTCTCCACCAGATTGAAACCTTAGAGCCAAAGCTCCACAGTTTTTTGGCGGTAATGGCAGATCAAGCGATCGCACAAGCTAAGGCGGTGGATGGGAAAATAGCGGCAGGAGAAGACATTGGACTGTTAGCAGGAATTCCAGTAGCCGTTAAGGATAATATGTGTACTCTAGGGGTTCCTACCACTTGTGCTTCCAAGATTTTAGAAAATTTTATTCCTCCCTATGAGTCTACAGTCACTCAAAAGCTGAAAGCGGCAGGGGCAGTAATTGTGGGGAAAACGAACTTAGATGAGTTCGCGATGGGAAGTTCCACAGAAACGTCTGCCTATCAACTGACGGCGAATCCTTGGGATCTGACACGGGTTCCAGGGGGTTCATCGGGGGGATCGGCAGCGGCAGTAGCGGCTTCAGAATGCACGGTAGCCCTTGGTTCAGACACGGGAGGGTCAATTCGTCTCCCGGCGGCGTTTTGTGGCATTGTGGGCTTAAAACCGACCTATGGTTTGGTGTCGCGGTATGGGTTAGTTGCTTATGCGTCGTCGTTGGATCAGATTGGACCATTGGCTCGCACGGTAGAGGATGGGGCAATTTTATTGGAGGCGATCGCCGGTTACGATCCGAAAGATGCCACCAGTCTGAACGTGAATATTCCTCCTTATGCTCAATTGTTGCAACCTAACTTAAAATCCAAAGGACGGTTGAGAATCGGGATTATCACGGAAACTTTTAGTGCTGGATTAGACCCAGGTGTAGATGAGGCGGTGAAAAAAGCGATCGCCCATATGCAAGATTTAGGAGCAGAAATTCAAACCATTTCCTGTCCCAATTTCCGCTATGGTTTACCCGCCTATTACATCATCGCCCCTTCCGAAGCCTCCGCTAATTTGGCGCGGTATGATGGGGTAAAATATGGATTTCGAGCCGCAGATACGGATAATTTACTCTCTCTCTATGAACAAACCCGCGCTCAAGGGTTTGGAGCCGAAGTGAAACGCCGCATTATGATTGGAACCTATGCTCTCTCTGCCGGATATTATGATGCCTATTATCTCAAAGCCCAAAAAGTTCGCACCCTGATTAAACAAGATTTTGAAAAAGCATTTGCTTCCGTAGATTTACTGGTTTGTCCCACCGCACCAACAACCGCGTTTAAGGCAGGAGAAAAAACCAAAGATCCCATTAGTATGTACCTATCAGATTTAATGACTATTCCAGTCAATCTGGCTGGTTTACCAGGGTTGAGTCTTCCTTGTGGATTTGATGCTCAAGGGTTACCGATTGGCTTACAACTGATTGCCGATGTGCTGCGCGAAGATTTGCTCCTACAAGTGGCTCATGCCTATGAGCAAACAACATCCTGGCACTTAAAACAACCCTCTTTGTAATGCAATGAAGAAAAAGAGCATGATCGGGTTACGGAGTGGATTATTATGGCTAGGGGGAGGATTGGCGATCGCCTATACTCTCACTTGTTGGTATTTTTGGACACAACAAACTCGCTGGATCTTTTTTCCCCAACCTACTCTGAGTCGTACCCCCGGAGATCGTGGATTAGTCTACGAAGATGTTTGGTTAGACTCCTCAGAAGTAGGGGTAAAACTCCATGGCTGGTGGATTCCCAATCCAGCCAGCGATCGCGTGTTACTCTATCTTCATGGCAATGGGGATAATATTAGTGCTAATGCCTATCATGCGGGACGGTTTTATCATTTAGGGTTTTCAGTGTTTATTTTTGATTATCGCGGATATGGTCAATCGGGCGGCAGTTTTCCCTCGGAAAAAACGGTTTATGAAGACGCAGATCGAGTTTGGCAATATTTGGTAGAAGAGCGAGGCTTTAGTCCCGAAAAAATTATGGTTTATGGTCATTCTCTAGGAGGTGCGATCGCCATTGAATTAGCCACCAAACAGCCTCAAATTTCTGGGCTAATTATTGAAGGATCATTTACCTCCATGCGTGATATGGCAGACTACTCCTACCCCTTCCTCAATCTACTCCCCATTGACCAAATTTTACACAATAAATTTGATTCCGCTGCCAAAGTTTCCTCCCTCAAAATGCCCCTGCTCTTCATTCACAGCGTGCCAGATCAAACAGTTCCCGCCTTCATGAGTGAAAGGCTCTACACTCAAGCAACGGCTCGGAAAAAATTATGGCTTTTTCCCGACGGCGATCATAATGTTCTCGCCAGTACTGCTGGAGCAGAATACTTTCAAACCATCCGTGATTTTTTCCAACTCCCCGTTTTTCCTATTCCTGACTATTATTTAAGTAGACCCCAATAATCTGATAGCCCTTTGCGCTGTTATGAATGAGTCAACCAGTTTTTTAAACCTTTCGGACTTTGTCCGACCTGAACAGAATTGATCAGCTTAAAAGTTATTGAGTATTTATTTTGTACATCTCCAAGAAAGGGATGTTTTAATCCCTGAGAGGGATTATTGGGTATTTCAAAGACATGATCATAGCAGACCTCCTCCAGAAAAGCAAGCCCAAAATGCTGAAATCCTTACGGCGTAAGGTGCGACGGGGATCGCAAAAGGGGAATCGCTGTAACTAGGCTAGGCAAAGGTGACAACGATTCTCCTCTTGGACTCAAATTGCACACCCCTCCTGCGTCGCAAAATGGGGTGTGGGGAATGGGGAATCTGTAGATCCCCGCTGCTGGTTCCTTAGTCGTTGCCTGCAATGGGGGCAAAGCCTTGGCGCTGGATATTTTCGGTAATGGTGCGGGGTTCAAGGAACTGCAATAAATAATCTGGGCCTCCTGCTTTTGAGCCAACCCCAGAAAGTTTGAAGCCACCAAAGGGTTGACGACCGACGATCGCCCCTGTGGTATTGCGGTTAATATATAGATTGCCCACCTCAAATTCAGTCATCGCCTGGTGAATATGGCTGGGAGTCCGAGAATATAGTCCTCCAGTTAAAGCAAAATTAGTGCTATTGGCCATATCGATCGCTTCCTGGAAACTGTGGGCCTTAATCACTGCCACCACTGGGCCAAAAATTTCTTCCTGGGCAATCCTAGCATTTGGGGGTACATCCCGAAAGATTGTGGGCCCGACAAAGTAGCCTTCCGATCTGGCCGCCAGTTCTAGAGCTACTTTCGCTTCCTGTTTCCCGGTTTGAATGTATCGCTGAATCCGTTGCATGGATGTTTCATCAATCACTGGCCCCACGGTGGTACTGGGGGAATCGGCTGGCCCCACATTGAGGGATTGAGTAGCTTGGACAAAGCGCTCTAGGAAGGTTTCATAAATGGGTTCTAGGACGATCGCCCGCGAGCAAGCGGAACATTTTTGACCGCTATAGCCAAAGGCAGAGCTGACCACTCCTTGCACGGCTTGGTCTAAATCGGCACTTTCATCGACAATGATTGCGTTCTTGCCGCCCATTTCGGCAATCACGCGCTTGAGGTGTTTTTGCCCGGGTTGCAGGAGAGCCGCATTGGCATAAATTTGACAGCCTACTTCCTGGGAACCGGTGAAGGCAATCAGGTGAACATCGGGAGATTTGACTAACTGAGCGCCTACTGTGGAGCCTTGAGCCGGTAGGTATTGGAAGACACCTGGGGGGATACCGGCGGCAATGAGGATATCTGTGAGGCGAGCGGCGATCGCACTACTGGTTTCTGCTGGTTTCAAAATAGTACAATTGCCTGTCACTAAGGCTGCCACTGTCATCCCGGTGGCGATCGCTAGGGGAAAATTCCACGGTGCAATCACTACTGCAATCCCTCTGGGCTGATAGACAATGCGGTTATTTTCCCCAGCAATGTCATAATTGTATCCCCGATCCAGTCGCTCCATTTCATCCGCGTAGTAGCGACAAAAATCAATGGCTTCAGAGACTTCTGCATCAGCTTCCCGCAAGACTTTCCCGACTTCCAGCATAATCCACGCGGACAATTCGGCTCGTTGTGTTTCCATTAAATCAGCGGCTTTGCGGAGGATGGCGCAGCGATCGCCTACAGGAGTGGCTTTCCAACCGGGAAAGGCTTGTTTTGCTGCCGCCAGAGCCGCTTCCCCCTGTTCCCCAGAAGCCATGCCAATGTGAGCGATAATCTCTTGGGGATTTGATGGATTCACGGAAGTGACCGTCTCTATTGGCTCTACATACTTACCATTAATATACGGAGGACAGGTTTTGCCCAACTGCGATCGCACGGTTTGCAGCGCCATTTTCGCCTTGTCTCGGTGGGCAACTTGAGCATAATCACTATTCGCCGCATTCTGGAAAGCCGTCTTTTTCTGTGCCCTCGGAGTCATGGAAACCACCACGGGGGGCGAGATCAATGCTTCAATGGGTCGATCTTCTTGGCTTTGCCGTAAGAAAGAACTATTCGCGGTATTCTCTAGGAGGCGGCGAATCAAATAAGCCATCCCAGGAAGCAAACTCCCATAGGGAGCATATACCCGTACCCGATGACCTCGGTTTACCATTGCTCTGGCGAGGCGATCGCCCATTCCGTAGAGGACTTGGTGCTCAATGTGACGACGCGGGATCTTCAGGGTTTCCGCGATCGCCATCGCTCGTGCCTGCGATCGCACATTATGAGAGCCAATCGCCCCATAGAGATACTCATGGTTCTCTAACAATAATTGCGTCAATTTCTCAAAATTTGCATCCGTCGCCCCCTTATCATCAAACACCGGTTGAGGCCAATCATTTTGAACCGCCTTAATCGTTTCCTGATCCCAATAAGCCCCCTTCACCAAACGAATGGCGATCGGATTTCCCCGGCGTTTTGCCCAAGCAATCAACCCCTGCAAATCCTTTTCCGAATCCCGCAAATAAGCTTGCAGCGTCACCCCAACATCCGTGCGTCCCCGAAACTCTTCTTCCATTAACAAATCTTGGAGAATCGCCAACGTAATATCCTTATAAACATATTGCTCCATATCAAAGTGAATCGCCGCCCCTTTTGCCTGAGCATGGCGTAACAGGGTACGAATTCTCTCTCCCACCTTTTCCCGCGATCCTTCCGCATCTAAAGGATCAAACTGAGAATAAAATGCCGTCAATTTCACCGACACCTGCACTTTAGGTAAAAGCGTTCCGTCTGCCTCATCAATTTCCGCGATTGTCTTCCACCGCTGCGCCGCCTCAGCTAACTGATTAATCAACTCAATATAGGCGTTCTGATAGGCTTTCGCCTCCGTTTCCGTAATCACCGCTTCCCCCAACAAATCGAGGGTAAACGCCATCTTCTCTTTCCGCAGATTTTCAATTGTCTTGATTACCTGACTAATGGTTTCACCGGCAATATACTTGCGCGCCAAGGTTTCCACCGCAGTAGAAACGGTTGTTGCCGCCACCTGCCCTGGCATTGAATCTGGATGAGTAAAATTGAGTATTCCTTTCAGAGCGCTGGGCAACTCCACCGATTCTGTCGTCAGATATTCTTGCAGATGACGCGCAATTTCCGCTTTAGAACGTAGGGCAGGCAAACAGTCAATGAAGCGAAATAATTGTACGCGCAAGCCAGGATTGCCCATCGTCCAGTCTAGGAGTTTATCATCCCAGCGCATCTGGTCTCGCATTTGGGCAAAAATTGAGCGTTTTTCTCTTTCAGCTTGCAGCAGTTCTCTGGCAATAACTTGAGTCTGAATTTCGTAGGTTTGATGGTTGGTGAGTGCTACCACGGATACTATCCCCTTTGGGCAATAAATCAAGCGATCATTTCGGTCTAGATTTATTTTACCCCCTGAGTACCCTCATCTTTGGGAAACTCTCTATTGGGGATATGGCTGGTGCGCTGGGGAGCCGACTCGCCACTCCCCTTAGCTCACCGCAAAATCGGTATAATGCCGTACTTTCCATGGGGGAAATCCCAGCACCATCTCCGACTTAGGAATCCCATCCTTTTACTCTGAGATCAATGGGGAGGCAAATTTTGCTGCCACTTCCTCTCCAGTGAGATTTTCCGTTTCATCGGCGAAAGTGTAATAGTCTGGCTTTTCTTCAATAAAAATTTGATGATCGAATACAAAGGGCTGTTCAGAAAAAATACCTGCCAGGACAAAGTATTGATTAGCTTCTTTGAGGCGATAAAACAAGTGACTACCGCAGTTGCGACAAAAGCCTCGTTCAGCCCACTCGGACGAATTGTAGATGGAGAGATACTCTTGGCCTTCCCAGGATACTTCACTGCCACAATCAATAGCTAAGAAAGGGCCGCCTGTCCATTTTCTACACATATGGCAATGACAAGCTCCCATTTTGGGATTGATGGTTGAGGCTTTGAGGGTCACTTTGCCGCAAAGACATTGGCCTGTGCCAATCAGAGTATCGGACATGGTTTTTCCTCCTGAAATTATAGACTTATTATAAGTGAGCACCACCAGAGGCTTCTATTCTTTGGCCAGTAATCCAACGACTGTCTTCTGAAACTAAAATAGAGACAGCATCGGCAATATCTTCAGGTATTCCAATCCGTTTGATGGCAGATGTTGCTATTGTTTGTTGTTGACCTTCTTCAGATCCTAACCATGCAGCGGTCAAGTCGGTATCAATAGCTCCGGGAGCGAGAGTATTGACGGTAATTTCTCTTTGACCTAGCTCCAGGGCGAGATAATGGGTTAGCACATCTACGGCTCCTTTAGAAGCAGCGTATACGGCATAAGCAGGATAGGAAAAACGAGTTAATCCTGTCCCAATGTTGATAATTCTACCGCGATCTCGCAGGCGAGGAATGGCTTGTTGGGTAATGAAAAAGAGTCCTTTAACATTGACATTAAATTGATAGTCAAATTCTGCTTCTTGCCATTCTTGAATGGGTTTACCTATGGCTGTACCGGCATTGTTAATGAGGATATCAAACTTGGGTTCTTGACCTGCCTGAGTCAGTTCAGTATCGATGCGATCAAACATATCATAAATACTAGCGACTTTCGAGACATCGGCTTGCACTGGAAAAGCCATACGGCCGAATTGTTTAATTTCAGAGACAACTTGATCGGCCGCTTCTTGATTTTGGCCATAGTGAACAATAATGTCTATTCCGTCTTTCGCAAGACGTAGGGCGATCGCTTTTCCTAATCCTCGACTTGCTCCACTGACCAGGGCAATTTTACTCATACATAAGCTCAACTCATTGTGATTATGGTATCACTTTGAGAGAGCGATCGCCCTCTCTTCACGTTACGAAAAATTAAGTTTCTCAACAAAATCAAAAAAAAGGATACAAACAAAAATATTTACCCGAACACAAAATTTTCTGACTATACTGAAAACCTGTAACCCAGAGGAACCAGTGATGAAAGTTAAAATGATCTTACCCGCCTTAACCGAAGCTCTGAGTCCTCACTGGCGACCCATTAAATATTCCCTATTTCCACCTTTAGGATTAGCGACAATCGCCTCCTTTTTTAGCCCTGAAGATCAGATCGATCTCCAAGATGAGCACGTGGAACCTCTCAACTTAGTAGATCAGCCCGATTTAGTCGTTATTCAAGTCTACATTACCTCCGCCTATCGAGCTTATGAATTAGCCGATCACTATCGTCAAAAAGGAGCTTATGTAGTGCTAGGAGGCCTCCATGTCACGGCCTTACCGGAAGAAGCCGCTACTCATGCCGATACGATTTTTCTAGGGCCAGGAGAAGATACATGGCCGCGTTTTTTAGCTGATTGGCGCTCTGGTTCTCCCCAAAAACTTTATCGTTCTACTGAGCACAACCTCATCGGAGTTCCCCCCATACGCCGAGATTTAATTAAACGTCATCTCTATCTCGTTCCTAACTCTATTGTCGTCTCGCGCGGCTGTCCCCATCATTGTGATTTTTGCTATAAAGAAGCCTTTTTCAAAGGAGGCAAATCGTTCTACACTCAAGCCGTGGATGAAGCGTTAGCTGAGATTGAGCGATTGCCCGGACGACATTTATTTTTTCTCGATGATCACTTGTTTGGTAATGCTCCTTTTGCACGAGAATTGTTTCGGGGTATGATGGGTATGAATCGAGTTTGGCAAGCGGCGGGAACGATTCAATCGATTTTACAACCCCATCTTTTAGAATTGGCTGTTGAAAGTGGACTGCGAAGTTTATTTGTAGGTTTTGAAACTTTAAATACCAACAATTTGCGTCAACAGCATAAATATCACAATTTGAATCGTGATTATAGTGGGGCGATTCGGCGATTGCATGATTTAGGCGTGATGATTAATGGTAGTTTTGTGTTGGGCATGGATGAAGATGATGAGAGTGTTTTTGAGACTACCGTAGAATGGGCGATCGCTCAAGGTATCGAAACAGCCACCTTTCACATTCTCACCCCCTATCCCGGCACATTACTCTACGAACGCATGGTCAAAGAACAACGAATACTCCACCACAATTGGGACTTATATGACACACGCCATGTCGTCTTTCAACCCGCCAAAATGAGTATAGAAACCTTAGAAACAGGCTATTGGCAAGCCTATCAAGACTTCTATCGTTGGAGCGCTATTTGGCAAGGAGCTGCCACCAAAACCAACCTCAACCAGCGTCTACGTCATCTCCTCTATGCCGGAGGCTGGAAAAAATTTGAACCTCTCTGGGATATGATTATTCGAGGCAAACAAGTCACTAAAATTTTGCCCGTTTTAGAATCAGTCCTGCAAGGATTTGATTTCCTCAGTCGTTTCTGGGAGCAGAGAGAAAACGCAGCCCCCATCCAGTTACATCAGAACTTACCCACACGTCATAACTCAGCAGGCTAGCAGAGAGTTAGTAGGGATGCACCCGACAATTGATCAAAACCCCCCATTACCCCATCTCCAGATGTGTGGATATCCCTACCTCGGAAAGGTTACTAAAACCTGATATATGTGGA
Source organism: uncultured bacterium (assembly GCA_964616725.1). Classification (GTDB taxonomy): domain Bacteria; phylum Cyanobacteriota; class Cyanobacteriia; order Cyanobacteriales; family Desertifilaceae; genus Roseofilum. The sequence goes on along the minus strand of CAZTRW010000071.1, from coordinate 6,853 downwards.
AAAGGTTAGCACTCTTAATGCTAGAGTGCTAAAGTTCCCGCTCATATCTGGTAAACCTAACCCCTTAGAGTATATGGCTAAAATCGTCTCGTTCAAGGAAGAATCTCGCAAAGCGTTAGAAAGAGGGGTCAATGCCCTAGCTGATGCTGTGCGGATTACCCTCGGCCCCAAAGGTCGCAACGTCTTACTAGAAAAGAAATTTGGCGCTCCCCAGATTGTCAACGATGGGATCACGGTGGCGAAAGAAATTGAACTCGAAGACCCCTTGGAAAATACAGGGGCCCAACTGATTCGCGAAGTGGCTTCTAAAACCAAAGATATTGCTGGAGATGGAACCACCACGGCTACGGTATTGGCTCAAGCGATGATTAAGGAAGGGCTGAAGAATGTGGCTGCTGGTACTAACCCCGTGGCGCTACGTCGGGGCATTGACAAAACGATCGCCTATTTAGTCAAAGAAATCGCAGCCATTGCCAAACCTGTAGAAGGAGATGCCATTGCTCAAGTGGCTACTGTCTCTGCTGGCAATGATCCAGGCATAGGTGAAATGATTGCCAAAGCCATGGAAGCGGTGACCAAAGATGGGGTAATTACCGTCGAAGAATCGAAATCCTTATACACAGAGCTTGAAGTCGTCGAGGGGATGGAAATTGATCGCGGTTATATTTCTCCCTACTTTATTACCAACTCGGAAGACATGACTGTGGAGTATGACAACGCCAAGATTTTGCTTACGGATAAAAAAATTGGCTCGATTCAAGATCTGATCCCTATTCTGGAAAAAATTGCCAGAGCTGGTCAACCCCTGCTGATTATTGCTGAAGATATTGAAGGGGAAGCCCTGGCGACTCTAGTGGTGAACAAAGCTAGAGGGGTATTAAATGCAGCCGCGATTAAAGCGCCTGGATTTGGCGATCGCCGCAAACAAATGCTCCAAGACATCGCCGTACTCACTGGCGGCCAAGTCATCTCCGAAGAAATCGGCCTCAGCCTCGATACCGTCTCCCTGGATATGCTCGGTAGCGCTCGCAAAATCAGCATTGACAAAGAAAGCACCGTTATCGTTGCTGACAACAACACCCAAGCCGATGTACAAAAACGCATTGCCCAAATTCGTCGCCAACTCGAAGAAACTGACTCCGAATACGACAAAGAAAAACTCCAAGAGCGGATTGCCAAACTTGCCGGTGGTGTAGCCGTCATTAAAGTCGGAGCCGCCACCGAAACCGAACTCAAAGATCGCAAACTCCGTATCGAAGATGCTCTCAATGCCACCAAAGCAGCCGTAGACGAAGGCATTGTCCCCGGAGGCGGTACGACCTTAATCCATCTTGCCACCAAAGTTGATCAGATCAAAGGTCAATTGACTAAAGAAGAACAAATTGGAGCCGATATTGTCGTCAGTGCTCTAGCCGCACCTTTACGGCAAATTGCCGATAATGCTGGTATTGAGGGCTCCGTCGTTGTCTCCCAGGTTCGTTCTACTGAATTTAACATCGGCTACAATGCTGCCACGGGTGAATATGTGGATATGATTGCCGCAGGCATTATCGATCCGGCTAAAGTGGTACGCTCTGCTATTCAAAATGCTGGTTCCATTGCCGGAATGGTTTTAACCACTGAAGCTTTAGTAGTGGAAAAACCGGAACCCAAATCGGCTGCTCCCGATGGTGGTATGGGTGGCATGGGTGGTATGGGCGGTATGGGCGGTATGGGGATGATGTAACCTATTCCTAGCCGTGGGCTTTGCTCCCTCTCAGGGATGAGAGGGAGTCAGAGACTCAGGAAACCTCTTGTGGCGATCGCTGATAGTGAAGACTGATTTTCATCTTAGTTGATTTCTTCTGGATTTATCCCTAATTCTTTCAGTTTCTGGGCGAGTCTTTCCGCGCGTTGGCGTTCTGTTTCCGCGCGTTGGCGTTCTGTTTCCGCGCGTTGGCGTTCTGTTTCCGCGCGCTGGCGTTCTGTTTCTGCGCGTTGGTGTTCGCTGTCTACCTGTTCTCTAAGATATTGAAGTTGAGCTTGTTCCTGTTGCACCAACACATCCACAATCGGCGGTGTGAGAATTTCTGCTACTGACAATTCTAGCTTTGGTAATAGGGGCGAAATTACTCGATTTTCTTCATCAAAATCCACCCAGCTATATCCTTCTTCTTGATTGGGATTCGTCAGCACTCTTACTCGTTTCTTTTTAGGATCGATGATCCAGTATTCGGGAATTTCGGCAATGGCATATTCACTGCATTTGATCAGATAATCATCACGACGATTGGTGCTCACTACTTCGATCACTAGTAAGGGTTTTTCGGCAAAGTTTAATACTCCTGCTCCGGGGCGATCGCCTATTTTTTCCCAGATTCCTCTCTCACCGACTAACACATCTGGTAGTCGCGCTGAATTTTCTGCTGTTCTTACTCCTACTGTTGTGGCTTTCGCCACTAATTCTCTATTTTCTGTGGCAAAATACCGTTGCAGAGTGTACACCAAATATTCACAAATTTGAGTATGATAAAGGCTTGGGGCTGACATGGGAATTAGTTTCCCCCGAAACAGTTCATAGAGGACATCCGGTTCTCCTTCATAAACGAGATATTCTTCAAAGGTAAGCAGTGGTTCCGTTTCTGGATAGATTCCTGTTTGATCCATGGTTTTATCCCTTAAGCTTAGTTGATTTCTTCTGGATTTATCCCTAATTCTTTCAGTTTCTGAGCGAGTTTTTCCGCACGCTGGCGTTGAGTATCTACCTGTTCTCTGAGATATTGAAGTTGAGCTTGTTCCTGTTGCACCAACACATCCACAATCGGCGGTG
>CAZTRW010000071.1:0-3944 GCA_964616725.1 uncultured bacterium | reverse complement strand
GGACATCCGGTTCTCCTTCATAAACGAGATATTCTTCAAAGGTAAGCAGTGGTTCAGTATTCTGAGGGAGTTCTGTCGTTACTTGAGTCATCGCTGAAGACCTCTTGCCAGTCAATGGATGTTATCTTGTTTTATAGGCTAGGAATTCCGTGAGCTGCAATAGGCATCCGCCACCCTGTACCAAAGGCTCTGGAGGTAATTTTTAAGCCGGGAGGTGCTTGGCGGCGTTTAAATTCTGCCCGTTTTACTAATTGTAGAACTTTGTTGACGATCGCGGGAGCATGACCAGCGGCAACGAGGGCAGCAGGAGATTGATGGTCGTGAATTAAGCGATGAAGAATGTCATCAAGGGTATCATAATCGGGAAGGGAATCTTGATCGAATTGATTGGGTTTGAGTTCAGCGCTAGGAGGTTTGGTTAAGATATTTTCGGGGATTAGGGCTTTGCCAGAATGGGTGTTGAGCCAGCGACAGAGCGAGTAGACACGGGTTTTGGGGACATCAGCGATCGCCGCTAATCCTCCGTCCATGTCACCATATAAAGTACAATACCCTACCGCCATCTCCGATTTATTCCCTGTAGAAATCAGGAGATGACCAAATTTATTGGCGATCGCCATTAACAGATTTCCCCGAATCCGTGATTGAATATTTTCTTCTGCAATCCCAGATTCCGTGTGAGCAAATAGGGAATCTAGAGCGTTATCAAAGGCTGTCATTAAGTCACCGATGGGGATAATTTCGGTTTGAATTCCGAGATTTTTTCCTAATTGTAGAGCATCAGTAACGGAATGTTCAGAACTGTAGGGAGAGGGCATAAGAACACCCAGAACCTTTTGAGGACTCAGAGCTTCAGATGCGATCGCCGCCACTAACGCCGAATCAATTCCCCCACTTAATCCTAACACAATTTTCGTAAATCCACACTTGCGAGCATAGTCCCGCACTCCCAACACCAAAGCTGACCAAATTTCCCTATTTTCATCTGATGAAACCATCTCAACTGAGCCGATTAATTCTTGTTTTTCACTATCAAAAACGACGGTTTGAAAATCTGTTCTAAAGCCTGCCAACTGAGCCGCAATTACCCCCGTTTTATTCACTGCCAAACTATGACCATCAAAAATTAAATCATCATTGCCACCAATCTGATTCACATAGACAATCGGGACTTGATATCGACTGGCACTATGGCTCAACATTGCTGTTCTTAAGGCAGGTTTACCCACATTGTAGGGAGAAGCAGATAAATTGACGACTAAATCTACCTCTTGATCGACTAAATCAGCTAAAGGATTAATTGGATAAGAACGCCTTCCCCAAAATTCTTCATCATTCCACAAATCCTCGCAAATAGTTACCCCTATTCTCACAGGAGAACGATTGGTTTTGAGCGTTAATACTTGACTTTCTTGACCCGGTTCAAAATAACGATCTTCATCAAAGACATCATAGGTGGGAAGGAGGCGTTTATTAAATTGGGCATAAACTTGACCTTGATAGAGAACAATGATACTATTAAATAGTCCTTTTTCTCCTTTTTGATGGGCATCAAGATTCACCTTAACAGTTCCCACAAAAACCATGACTTCAGGAGGAAGTTGGTGGCAGAGTTCACTCAAAACCCGATCCATTTTTTCAATAAAAACAGGATAATTTAACAGGTCACGGGGAGGATAGCCACAGAGAGATAATTCTGGAGTGAGCAGCAAAAACGCACCCTGTTCGGCGGCAGTTTGGGCTGATTTCAGGATAGTTTGGGCATTTCCGGTTAAATCACCGATGGTGGGATTGAGTTGGGCGATCGCAATTTTCATATAAGGTATAGCGCCAACGGCTAGTAATGGGTTAAGGTAATTATCAAACTATTTCTCTGCTTTCTGAATCAAAGAAATAAACTGATTTCTAAAAAAATCATACTTGCCTTTCACATAGTGTTTCCCTAAAGATTTATGATTCAGTTTAGCAAGACTTAACATCTTTTCCTTACAGCCCTCACGAATATGGCTTAAAACCTCTTTGGGGACACCAGGAAAACGAGCATATAAATAATCAGTAGCAATCAAATTGACCACCGACTGTCCCAAATGCTCCAAATCACGATAAGGCTGATCGTTACCGGGATAATCAGGGGGAATCACTGGATTATCAATACCAATTACTTGCCCGAAAAACCAATCGCGAACTTGATAAAAATTGCAATCCAGATAGATCATACCTGTGAGAGATTGGAGAAATTTCCCCAGATGAACAGCCTGCTCATTACTCCAGCGATCGGGTCGATCCACGCGCAACTGTATCCAGTTTTTCACCTCCAGTTGATCCGCTAATGCTCCCAAGATGGGATAATCAAGAAACTCGATCCAGGCTTTCGGTTGTTCATAGCAGGAATCAGCGGCAATGGTTTGGAGAACAGCTTCGCCTAGAAACAAGAGGCGATCGCCCGATTCATCTAAGGTTTTGCCCTCCATCAAGGCTCGCCCCAACTTAAGCGCTTGCCAAAGGGACTCCTTCTCATTAAACTGATAACGAATTGTCCGTTCAATCCGTTCGACTTCGGGGCGTATTCCAAGATTATCCTGAATTTTGTTCATGCGATCGAACCCATCTAAATAAACACCATAGGTTTATCTTTTAACAGATCGAACGCTTCAGCATCAAATCGATAAAGACTTGCCGGTCTTCCTGCTCCCCGTGATGTTTTCACCCCCGTATCAGAAAGAAACCCCAACTTCAGCAACCGAGTGCGAAAGTTAGAATAATCAGAAAAATTTTCCCCCAACACCGTCGTATAAAGTTGATACAAATCATTGAGCGTGAACATCTCCGGTAAGACATCGAAGGCAACAGGACTGTATTCCAACTTGTTGCGTAAGCGTCTGTAACCATATTCTAAAATCTGATTATGGTCAAACGCTAGTTTTGGTACCTGATGAATGGGATACCAGGCAATGCCACTCACCCCATCGGCAATCAGTTGAGCATCTTCAAACCGCACCAGCGCAAAATAGCTCACCGAAAGATAGCGCACCCCATACTCTTCGGGAGCTTCCCTGGGATCTCGTCCCGGTTCACCAAAGGTATAGAGTTGTTCCAGATAGAGGTTTTTGACCCGAATTTTTTCCGCCAAAATCCGATAGGCGGCTTGCTCTGGCGATTCCGATTGACGTAGGAGGGTTCCAGGGAGACTCCATTGATGGAGATAGGGTTCTCCTTGGCGCATGACTAAAAGGACAAGGATGCGGTTCAGGGTGGTTTCTAGGGAAAAGATGACGTTATCGACACCCACTTTAAAATCCGCTAAAGGCTCTTTGGGGGTTGGTTTGGCATGACGTTCTGGCATGATATAGCTGCTGCCGATGAATGTAATCCTGGATAGAAGGGGTGAGAACTTGAGTTTCCTGGTGTTCTCGATAGGCGGTAGAGGAGACGGGGGGAACATCAAATTGAGCAATGGTAACGGTTCCTCCTAACTGGGTTAACCCTTCTACCTCGGCTAACCGGATGGGATAGCCAAAACGAGGAATCACCAAAACTTCTACTTCGTGCAATAGGGTTTTGATCTGATACCACTTGGGCATTTGTCCAATGAGATCGGAGCCTACCACGAGGATAAACTGGGCTTCTGGCCACAGTTGACGGGCGGCGTGGACGGATTCTAAAGATCGAGAATAGCCCAGTTGGGGATATAGGCCAACTTGGGGATAGTGGGGTTGCAAGTCTTGGATTAGTAGTTCTAGCATGGCTAGACGGTGTTCGAGGGTGGTTTGGTGGGTTTTGAAGGGGTTGTTGGAGGCCCATACGGCTACGCCATCATAGTGTTGGGCTAATCCTCGCAGGATGGTTTGATGTCCTTGGGTGGGAGGATCGGCGCTGGTGCCAAAGAGAGCTAGGGTTGGGGATGTCATCGGGAGTGGGTTTGGGTTTGGTGGATGAGTTGTTGT
>CAZTRW010000070.1:0-18295 GCA_964616725.1 uncultured bacterium | reverse complement strand
CCCTAGCCCTGGCCTTTGGAGTATCCTCTGGTGCTGGAGCGATCGCCGGTTTATATGGAGCCATTTGTGTCGGTATTCTTGCTGCCCTCTGTGGCGGAACCCCCGCTCAAATCTCCGGCCCCACAGGACCCATGACAGTTGTAATTGCGAGTGTGTTTACGGCTTTAAATGCCAGAAATCCAGAAAATGGATTAGCTCTGGGTTTCACCATCATCATGCTTGGCGGTGCTCTTCAGATTCTCTTTGGCATCCTCAAACTCGGTAAATATATCACCTTGATGCCCTATACCGTTATTTCTGGCTTTATGTCTGGCATTGGAGTAATCATCATCCTCATTGAAGTTCCTCCCCTGTTAGGCCATCCGACTTCCGCCAACGTCATTGAGTCAGTTGAGCAATTTCGCTACTTCATCACCCATCCCTATCTACACGCCACAGGACTGGGATTGCTCACCCTGGCGATCGTTTTTGGCAACCCTCGGCGGGTAAATCGGATTATTCCCTCCCCCCTCCTCGCCCTAGTGGTTTGTACTCTCGTCTCCCTGACACTCCCACCCGACAGCCCCATCGAACGTATCGGAGATATTCCCAGCGGACTCCCTACTCTCCATTGGCCACACTTTCAATGGCGAGACCTCAAGGATATGGTCGGGTATAGTGTAATGTTAGCAACCCTAGGTTCTATTGATTCCCTACTGACCTCTCTAGTCGCAGACAATATCACCCGTACTCAGCATGACTCCGATCGCGAATTAATTGGTCAAGGCTTAGGCAATCTGCTCTCTGGATTTCTGGGTGGACTTCCTGGAGCAGGAGCCACCATGCGAACTGTGATTAATGTCCATGCTGGCGGTAAAACCCCTCTCTCTGGGATAATCCACGGGATTGTCTTAATTCTGATTGTCTTTGGGGCAGGAGGACTCACTGCCAGTATTCCCCATCCTGTCTTAGCAGGAATTTTAATCAAAGTAGGGATTGATATTATTGATTGGAGTTTCCTCAAACGGGCCCATAAATTATCCTTCAAAGCTACGGGATTGATGTATACCGTCCTATTCCTCACCGTATTTGTAGATTTGATTACGGCAGTAGCGGTTGGAGTGTTTATTGCTAACCTCTTAACGGTTAAGAAATTAACGGATCTTCAGGAGAAAGACGTACAAACCACCACGGGCGATCATGATACTATACCTCTGAGTGATCTAGAGCGAGATCTCCTACGTCAAGCCAGAGGGAGAATCCTCCTATTGCGGTTAGGAGGACCCCTGAGTTTTGGAGCAGCAAAGTCTATCTCTCAACGGATGAGTATGGTGGAAGAATATGATGTACTAGTTTTAGATGTTAGTGATTTATCTTTATTAGGAATTACTGCTTCTTTAGCGATTGAAAATATGGTCAAAGATGCCCTAGATCATCACCGCTCTGTGTTTATTGTCGGAGCGACTGGTAAGGTCAAAGAGCGACTACAACGGTTAGAGTTGTTAGATCGGATTCCTTTAAATCATCAGGTTTTCACTCGTTTAGAAGCTCTAGAACAAGCCATCGGCTTAATTCACCCTCATTCGCGATCAGCTTGGATCAAGTAATATCAAATCTAATCTAAATCTGAAATTTACCCTTTTAAACCACTCCCTGCTGCTGTGGAAATAATGTAGCGTTGTAGAGCGATAAATAGGAGCAAAATTGGTAAAATAGAAATCATTGATCCAGCAGCAATTAAGCGCCAGTCTAGGGAAAAAGTACCGGCTAATCGTTGTACGCCTAGGGGAAGAGTAAATTTTTCTGGCTGATCTAAAATAATCAGAGGCCATAAAAAATCACTCCAAGATCCAATAAAGACAAAAATAGCTAAAGTGACTAAAGCGGGGCGAATGGTGGGTAGCATTACACACCACCAGATTTCCCACTCGGAACAGCCGTCAAGACGAGCAGCTTCTTCTAATTCTTTGGGAACACCTTGAAAGGCTTGACGTAGTAGAAAGATGCCAAAGGCGGAGGCTAGGGAGGGAAATATGACCCCAAGATAGGTGTTTCTTAGTCCTAGTTGTACCATCAGAATGTACAAAGGAATCATGACAATTTGAAAGGGAATGAGGATGGTAATGACGATGAGGGAAAAAAGAAAATTTCGGCCACGAAAATTGAGACGAGCGAGGGGATAGGCGGCTAGGGAACAAAATAATAGATTCAGGACAACTGTGAGGGAGGAAACCCAGAGGCTGTTGAGTAAGTATTGACTAAAGGGATTGGTTTTCCAGACTTGAATGAAATTATCTAAGGTGGGATTTTGAGGAATTAATTGGGGGGGAAATTGAAAGATATTTTCGGTGGCAGATTTGAGGGAGGTGCTGGCTAACCAGAGGAGGGGAAGGAGCATAAAAAATGCTAAAATAGTCAGTAGTCCGTAGGTGAGTAGGGTGAGCCAGAGTTTGGTATTTTTCATGGGAAAGGAGAGAGTTGAGTTGGGAAGAGTTCGTATTCGTCAACACGTTAATCCGTTAAGCCATAAGTTTCAATCACCGGTGGTGGTTCCTGATTTGCGGGGGATTTATGAGGAGATTAATCAGCCTTTCCATTTGGATATTGGTTGTGCTAGGGGACGATTTTTGTGGGAGATGGCTCAACTGAAAAAAGACTGGAATTTTTTGGGTTTGGAAATTCGAGAACTTTTGGTGAAGGAGGCGAATGAGTGGCGCGATCGCCAGTCTCTGACGAATTTACATTATCTGTTTTGTAATGTCAATATTGATCTCGGTGATATCCTCAAAATATTGCCCGATCAGTCCCTTGCTTATGTGACGATTCAGTTTCCTGATCCTTGGTTCAAACACAAACATCGGAAGCGACGGATGGTGCAACCAGGGTTGGTGGAGAGTTTGTCAGAATTTATGATCTCTGGAGGGGAGGTTTTCCTACAATCAGATGTGGAAGAAGTGGCTAGGCATATGCGAGGTTTATTTGATCAAAGTCCCTATTTTTCTCGTTCCCATGATTGGCTAGACGCGAATCCTTTACCCGTACCGACAGAGCGAGAATTGGCTACTTATGCTAAAGGTGAACCGGTTTATCGGGTAATTTTTCAGCGTAGTGAGAGAGGGGAGAAGTGATGAATCTGCCGCTGTTACAAACTCCAGATCGTCTAGAGCTATATTTGCAGGAAATTCCCCAAAAACCGGGAGTTTATTTGATGAAAGATGAGGGCGATCGCCTTTTATACATTGGGAAATCAAAATCTCTGCGATCGCGGGTTCGCTCTTACTTCCGCGATCGTCCCAGTCACAATGCTCGCATCGCATTAATGGTGGCTAAAATTCAGGAAATTGAATGGATTATTACGGATACAGAAGCGGAAGCCTTAGCCTTAGAAGACAACCTGATCAAACGTCATCAACCTCCCTTTAATGTACTGCTTAAAGACGATAAAAAATATCCCTATCTTTGTATCACTTGGTCTGAAGATTATCCTCGTATTTTTATCACCCGTAAGCGACATTTCAAAAACCCCAAAGATCGCTATTATGGCCCCTATGTGGATGGAGTCCACTTACGGGAAACCCTTGATTTAGTGAAGCGCATTTTTCCCCAACGCCAGAGACCTAAACCCCTTTACAAGGACAGACCTTGTTTAAACTATGACCTAGGTCGATGCCCTGGAGTTTGTCAACAGTTAGTTGCTCCAGAGAGCTATCGCGAAATGATCCAAAAAATAGCCATGATTTTTCAGGGAAGAACTGAAGATTTAGTAAAGATATTAACGCAACAAATGCAAGCTGCTGCCCAAGAGCTAAAATTTGAGAGAGCTGCAAAATTACGAGACCAAATTGCTGCCTTAAATAGCTTAAAATTCAGTCAAAAAGTTTCTCTCTCAGATGAGAGTATCTCACGAGATGCCATCGCTCTTGCCTGTACAGATCATCATTGTGCCATTCAACTGTTTCAAATTCGGGGCGGAAAACTGGTGGGACGGCTAGGATTTTTTGCCGCTAGTTCTGGAGAAGATAATGATGATTATGGAGCTATCTTACAGCGAGTCCTAGAAGCACACTATCAAACCACTGAATCCGTAGAAATTCCTCTCGAAATCTTAGTGCAATACCCTTTACCAGATCCTGATTTTCTGCTAGAATATATTCGGAAATGCAAAGGTAAAAAAGTATCTCTGCAAATCCCTCAGCGTCAAGGAAAAGCGGAGTTAATTGACCTGGTTTATCGCAATGCTCAAGAGGAATTAAAACGGATCAAAAATTGGGGCGATCGCACCCAACAAAGCCTCATCGATTTAACTAACCTGCTCCACCTCCCTCACCCTCCTCATCGCATTGAAGGCTACGACATTTCTCACCTACAAGGTTCCCATGCCGTTGGGTCTCAAGTGGTCTTTATCAATGGCATTCCCGCCAAACAACACTATCGACATTATCACATTAAAAATCCAACCGTTCAACCCGGTCACTCCGATGACTTCGCCTCCCTTGCTGAAGTCATCCGTCGCCGCTTTCGTCCCTTTATCGATCGCCCAGAAACCCCACGTCAAAGTAATCCCGATTTTCCCGATCTCCTCCTCATTGATGGCGGCAAAGGTCAACTTTCCGCCGTCGTTGCCATCTTATCGGAATTAAACTTACTGGCAGATTTACGAGTTATCAGTTTAGCTAAACAACGAGAAGAAGTATTTCAACCAGGTGACCCTTTTCCCCTAAAAACTCATCCCGATCAACCCGGCGTTCAATTATTACGAAGAGTCCGAGATGAATCCCATCGCTTTGCAGTAAATTTTCATCGCCAAAAACGGAGCGATCACTTGCTAAAATCCCGCTTAGATGACATTCCCGGCTTAGGACTTCACCGACAAAAACAACTCCTTGCCCACTTCCATTCTCTAGATGCTATTCAACAAGCCACTCCCCAACAATTACAGCAAGTTTCAGGCATTGGCCCCCATCTGGCTCAAACCATCTATGATTACTTTCACTAACCCCATCAGGGATAGTCTACCAAATATTTTGCGATCGCCGGCTTCATTTCGCTACAGAATTTGACGAACGTAGCATCCGAAAATTATGAGAACAAGCTAAAAACAATACTTAAAGTGATATAATTAAATTCTCAAAAAATAATAGTAATTATCTATTGTTAACCAGATTATAATTAAAGCTTAATCTAACTTTAGTATCATGTCAACATCTCAAGTCAGGAGAATCAAGCAATGTTATTTTATTCACAAATCATCTCAGTCTCATTGACTCAGCAACAAATTCTTTTGATTGCTCTCCTCGCTCCTGCCTTCATCCTGAGTACCACAGCTTGCACCACTCAAACTGCCAGCAATACTAACCCTGAACCAGCTCCCACCAGTCAAGAAAGCCCAGAAACACCCTCATCTCCTTTGAAGATAGCCTTTATCATCAATATGAATGAAGCACAAATTCAAGAACAACAACAAGCCATAACTAAATATCTCAGTCAAACCCTCAAACAACCAGTTGTTCTTGAAGGTGTTCCCGATTACAAAGCTGCCGTTGATCTTTTAGTCGAAGAAAAAGTACAAATTGCTAGACTTGGCCCGCTCACTTATGTCGAAGCCAAGCGGCAGAATCCAGAGATTGAACCAATTGTCGCCGCTATTAATGAAGCCACAGGACGGCCTTGGTATAAATCAGCCATTATCGTTAATACTGACAGTGCCATTAAAACCCTGGATGATCTTAAAGGAAAACGATTGGGTTTTGTCAGCCCTCTTTCTACATCAGGCTATATGTTTGCTGCCGTTCATCTCTTAGATTTAGGGTTTAATTTTGACAGTGACTTTGCATCAGTTGAATTCTTCAAATCCCATGATAAAACGTTAGCAGCATTGCTATCTGGGCAAGTGGATGCGATCGTCATTGAACTAGAAATTTATGCTCAAGGCAGAAAATCGGGAAAAATCAGTGATACTTATCAAGTTATTTGGGAATCCGAACCCATTCCCGAATCTCCGATTGTCGTCTCTCAAAAACTATCCCCAGAACTGATTAATCAATTAAAAGAAGCATTTATTGCCTCTCCAATTGGCATGGTTAGTCCTGATGGTATTCCTTCTAATGGATATACTATCGTGCAAGATTCAGATTATGAGCGTGTTAAACAAGTCAAACAAAAGCTTGCTCAAAAGTTGGGAAACAATTGATGAAGATTTGGCAAAAATTTTTAGGCTCATCAGGAATAACGATAGGCATGATCATCCTAGTCACAGCAACCACCAATGTCATGCTAGGAAAAGCTCGTATTCAGGTAGAAAAATCCCATTATAAAAGCCTAAAATTGATTAGTGATGCTCAAACCATTGATTCCCTGTTGGCTCACCAAATTATCATCTTAAAAGACTTACTTGTTCTGGAAAATCATCAACTAAAAATTACAGAATATCAAGAAAAAAAGCAAGAATTTTTATCAATCCTAGAAGGAATGCAAACCCTCAGCCCTGCCACAAAAGAATTACAGATAGTTTATGGACGATATCAAATTTTTGATCGTTTGGCGGAGGAAATTACACAATCTGTAATTACCAAAAATAGTCGTCCTTTAGGAGATGTTAAAGAAGATTATCGCGCCATTAATACCTTTAATAGAGATGTCAACTTTTATACGGATAAGATTATCCAGCTTTTTCAAGAACAACAAAACTTAGCTGTTCAATCCAGTCAACATCTGAGTAAAATTGAGCAAGTTATTAAATGGGGAATTCTAATTTTTATTCTCCTGGTTTTGGCAGGACAATTTTACTTTATTTTATTACCAGCAGTATGGTCTATTAAAAAACTTCAGGCAGGAGTGGAAACCATTAGAGAAGGGCGTTTAGACTACAGACTAGATATTCAGACTGGAGATGAAGTGGAGCAATTAGCGAGAGAATTTAACTTAATGAGTCTCAAATTAGCTGAATCCTATCGAGATTTAGAGATCAAAAAAGAGGCGGCTGATGTAGCGAATCAAGCAAAAAGTGAATTTTTGGCAAATATGAGCCATGAACTCCGTACCCCATTAAACGGGATTCTCGGCTATGCTCAAATTATGCATCGTGCTCAAGACTTAAATGAGCACCGTAAAGGTGTCGAAGTGATTCAACAAGCGGGTTCTCACCTGCTTACTCTGATTAATGATATCCTAGATTTGGCTAAAATTGAGGCCAGAAAAATGGAACTGCTTACTAAAGATTTTCATTTTCCTTCTTTTTTAACTGGAGTGGCTGAAATTGCTCGTGTTCGTGCAGAAGCGAAAGGAATTTCTCTAAAATTTATGTCAGATGAAGACTTGCCAATTGGCATTAAAGCGGATGAAAAACGTCTGCGACAAGTGCTGCTCAATTTATTAGGAAATTCGATTAAGTTTACCGATCAAGGACAAGTGATTTTTCAAGTAAAAGTCTTGAATCTTGATCTAGAAAATAAACAAGCGAAAGTGTGTTTTATAGTAGAAGATACAGGGGTAGGAATGAGTAGTGAGCAATTAGCAAAAATCTTTCTTCCCTTTGAGCAAGTAGGTTCTCAGTCGAAACAGGCAGAAGGTACGGGATTGGGGTTAGCAATCTGTCGTCAAATTGTCTCGATGATGGGAAGTGAAATTGAGGTGAAAAGTACCTTGGGAATAGGGAGTACGTTTTGCTTTACAGTAGATTTACCTGTTTCTGATGAATGGATTAGTCGTGCAGCGATATCAGAGCAGGGGAAAATTATCGGTTATGCTGGAGAAACTAAAAAAGTGTTAATTGTAGATGATAATCCGGTGAATCGCTTGGTGGTTTGTGAGGTGTTAACGCCTTTGGGCTTTGTGATGGCAGAGGCGGATAATGGAAAGCAAGGTTTAATGCAAGCGGAATTATTTCAACCTGATTTGATTATTACGGATATTGTGATGCCAGAGATGGATGGTTATGGGTTTGCGAGGAGTCTAAGAGACAGATATGGTCAAAATTTATCAATATTAGCTTCTAGTGCGAGTGTATCATTGGCGGATCAAAGTTTGGCGATCGCCGCCGGATGTAATGATTTTCTTGACAAACCTTTAGACATGGAAAAATTACTCATTAGCTTAAAAAAATATCTCAACTTACAATGGATTTATGAACAACAATCAGAGATCGATACATCGCCAAAAGAGATGGTTTTTCCCCAAGAAGAAGAACTAGAAAAACTATATCAAGCGCTGAAAATTGGCGACATTGAAGCCATGGAAGAAGAAGCCAAGCGATTGCAAGCCAGACAACCAGAATATCAAGAATTTAGCCAACAACTTTTACAGTTAACCGCCGAATTTGACGAACATGGGATCAAAGCCTTACTAGACAAAAATCTCAAGATCTCCAGAGACAATTGAGTTATAAAACCTTCTTTTTAGATTATCATAGAATTTCTCCCGGTTGGCTCAACTGTGCCATCCGTGGAAATGCATGATTTCAATTGCCCCTATGTTCACCTACTTATCCACCAAAGTATTTGAAGGATTTTCTACCTGTTTTCGACAATGGAGAGCCGCCGGATCTCATTGCCAATTTTTGCACGGTTATAGTATCTCTTTTAAGATTTGGTTTGAAGGACAATTAGACGAGCACCAATGGGTATGGGATTTTGGCGGCATGAAAAGAGCCAAAACCCAAATTGAAGGCATGAGTCCCCAAGACTGGATGAATTATATGTTTGACCATACCGTAATTGTCGCAGCAGATGATCCCTATCTCCAGGAATTTGATCGCCTCCACGCACAAGGAGTCATTCAACTGCGCGTGCTTCCCAGTGTCAGCGCCGAAAAATTGGCTCAATTAGTCTTTCAAAGGATCAATGATTTTGTGCAGATAGAAACGGAAGGAAGAGTACGGGTAAGGCGAGTAGAGTGTTGGGAACACCCAAAAAATTCCGCAGTGGTAGAAGCTTAATGTCACAGTTGGGTACGGACAGTTCAACCATCAGGTTGTGTTTTCGGCTACAGTCTAGAGATCCTGTCTCATCAACAATGGTAGATTGCATGACCTTCACTCGCTGAATTGACCAACAACCGTGAGATTTTGCCTCTCTATGAAACCTCGAATTATTGTTTGTGGTCTGGGACGTACTGGATATACTATTTTTTCCTTGCTCAGACAACAAGGTGCTTTCGTCATTGGCATTTCTACTCAACCTATTCCTGGGGAAGATAGCAATATTATTGTCGGGGAGTTGCGCTCGGCTTCAACGTTGCTGAAAGCTGGGATCACGGAAGCTCATACCTTGATTATTGCCAGTAGTGATGATGCGGAAAATTTAGCGATTTTAGTGCAAGCAAGGGTTTTAAATCCGCAGATTCGCGTGATTAATCGCCTATTTAACACCAATTTAGGCGATCGCCTCGATCGCACCCTTCCCCACCATACCACCATGAGCGTCTCTTCCCTAGCTGCTCCCGTCTTCGTCTTCGCTGCCTTTGGCAACCATGCGATCGGTCAACTCAAACTCTACAACCAAACCTGGCCCATCTCCGAAGAATACATCGACACCCATCATCCCTGGAAAGGAACCAGCCTGACTGATCTCTGGGAAAATCCCCATCGTATGCTGATCTACTATCTCCCCCACCATGGTAAAACGGATTTAGTCTCCGGTGTCCTGCAAAACCGAGAACTGCAAGTAGGCGATCGCCTCATTCTCGCCACCGAACCCAATCCCAAACCCTCCCAAGCCTCTCTCATCCACAAAATCGCTAAATTTATCACCTACCTCCGTCAATTTCAACAGCACTTCCAATCCTCCGTCTTTGTCACCCTCATTTTACTCCTGACCATCCTCACCGCTACCTTCACCTACACTTGGGTAAACTCAGACATCTCCATCGCCGATGCCATCTACTTCTCCGTCGGCATGATCACCGGCGCAGGCGGCAACGAAAGCGTTGCTGAACAAGCACCGATGGCAATTAAACTCTTTACCGCCTTCATGATGCTGATTGGTGCAGGCATTGTCGGCATTGGTTACGCCTTACTCAACGATTGGGTGCTAGGTACTCGCTTCCGCAAACTCCTGGAAACGGCTCCCATCCCCCAAAAACATCACTACATCGTCTGTGGTTTAGGAGGGATCGGTATTCAAATTGTCCATCAACTCCACGACAAAGGCTATGATGTGGTGGTGATTGAATCCGATCCTAACAGTCGTTTTCTCAATACTGCCTATTCCCTTAAAATTCCCGTTATTCTCAGTGATGCCTGTTTAGCCACCACCCTAGAAACTGCCCATATTCGAGGAGCGGAAGCCCTATTTGCTGTCACCAGTAATGATACTATTAATTTAGAAATTGCTCTGAGCAGTAAAGGATTAGTTCCCAAATTACCGGTGATTGTCCGCAATCAAGATCCCCATTTTGCCCGGTTATTTAAACAAGTTTTTGATCTCGATTCTGTGCTCAGTCCTATTGATTTAGCGGCTCCTTCTTTTGCCGCAGCAGCGTTAGGAGGGCGAATTTTAGGTAATGGCATGACTGGAGAGAGCTTGTGGGTGGCTTTAGCCACGTTGATTACTCCCAGCCATCCTTTTTGTGGTCAACCAGTGAAGGAAGCGGCAATGCAAGCGGATTTTGTCCCTCTTTATTTAGAAACAACCTATCATCAGGTGATTCATAGTTGGGAGTTATTAGAAGCAACTCTGACTTCTGGTGATGTGTTGTATTTAACAATGCCTGCCACTCAGTTGGATCAACTGTGGCGCACGAAAGTATTATCTGCTTCTGTGATGACTAATGATGGTTGTTGACTGATGAAAAAAATCTGTGGTGAACTCTAAATCATTTGGCGTAGGGTTTCCCCAATTTTATCGGCGATCGCCTCAATCCAACGCTCATCTTGCTGGGTATAACTCCGAGGAGCATTTGCTCCTAAAATCATCACTCCCTGGTCTCCCAAGGGTTGACAAATGACTCCTTGGGTGTTTTCTGGT
The DNA here is from genome assembly GCA_964616725.1 of uncultured bacterium. Classification (GTDB taxonomy): domain Bacteria; phylum Cyanobacteriota; class Cyanobacteriia; order Cyanobacteriales; family Desertifilaceae; genus Roseofilum. The sequence goes on along the minus strand of CAZTRW010000070.1, from coordinate 7,355 downwards.
AAATAATCAAATTCGATTTTGCCAGGATAAATGGTCAGATTTACCAGATAAATAGGTTGACCTTTTTCCAGAACTCGCTGGACAATCGGGCCAGGATTCACTGTAGCCTTGGGCCCTAAAATTCCTCGCCGTAATAGGACTTTGCCTTGATAATAAATGACTAGCGATCGCCCCGCAGTATTCATTAACAACCATTGAGAAGCCCACGCCAACTCTGTCTTAACTAGATCTGGTAAATCCGAACATAACTCAAATCCTTCTTCCCCGATTAATTGCACCCGTTCTGGGGGAGCAGGTTGGAACTGCTGCCACAATAACCCCGTCAAAATCAGCACTGCACTGATCATCACTCCCAATACATCCGAACGACCTTGAGAGGGAGTTAATTCTACTGTTAATAGGCGATTGACCATTAACAATGTGCCCCCTAAAACGCCAACTACAATCGGCAAAATTCTCAATAACTGGTTAGAATTACGATATTTTACACCCATAATTAACAACATCTAATCACTCTAATTCTACCCTAGAAATAGCATAGGGTAAGTTTGATTCATATTCCCGTAGGGAAAACTCGCCCCTATCTCATTTGTTTCAAAACTTCCAGGGCGCGCTGAAAATTGGTGACATCGGCTTGAGAATCAAATAATTGAGCCGCCTGCTGTAAGTCAGCGATCGCTCCTTGTTGATCGCCCAAACGGGCGCGAGCTAACCCCCGATTACCGTAGGTGACAGGATTTCTCGGCTCCAAGGCTAAGGCTTGACTGTAGTGGGCGATCGCCGCCTCCCATTCTTCCTGTTCCGCATAACGATTCCCTCGATTGGTATAAGCTAAAGCCAGATTTAAGCTCAATTCCGTAGCAGGATCGCGATCGGAAATCACCCCCAATTTTTCAGTCACCTTTCCTCTAATATCGCCCCAATTTTCATACAGCCAAGCCACATCAGGTTCTAAACCAAACTCCATTAATGGGTGGCTTGATAATCCATGGGATGGAGGTAACTCTTGATCGACAATGGTGACTAAATCCCCTTCTTGATGGCGAGTTCCTCGCCGATCAACTTGTCGTACCTTCAGGGCTTCCTCATAGGCCTTGATTGCCTCTGCATAGTACTGGAGATGCTGAAACAGGTGACCCTGAAATTGTTTTAAGCTAATATCACCAGGAGCTAAGGCGATCGCCTGTTGGATCGACTCTAACGCCTCCCGATCTTGATTGAGCCAAACTAACTCTTCGGCTCGTGCCCGCCAAGCCGGAACAAACTCCCCAGAACTAGTGCGAATGGACTGTTCAAAAGCTTTCAAGGCTTCATCATAGCGCTGCTGAAACCGCAACATCATTCCTAAACCATACCAGGCTTGATAGAAATCAGGTTGCTGTTCAATTGCCCAGTTAAACGCTAACATCGATTCTTCATACTGCTCCAATTGCCACAGACTCATACCATAATTAAACCAGGCGATCGCATCCGCACTAGTTCGAGGGGTTTCCAGATGACTTAACAAAGAAGAGCGCACTTGAGCCACCTGATGGGGACTTAATACTTTCGGAGGCGCCTCCTTAACCTTCAGCCAACTCCGATCAATTCCCACAGATCCTGCCAAATCTAAAAAAGTCTGAATCGGAATCCCTACCCCATAACCAAGTTTGATTGGGCGAATTTCTCCCTTCTCATCCGCCACAATCTCACCCGAACCTCGCCCATGCACTCCAATCACATGACCTTGGCTATCCAGCACCAACCCCCCACTCATCCCTGGTGCCGTCAGATTAGAATAAACCATTTCATACCCATAAGTTAACGACAAGGTTTTCGCTCCCCCTTGGGCATATAGGGGCGGGTTTTCCCCTTCGGGGAACCTGAATGAAACCTGCCCGTGGTTCATTGCCTTTTGGATTTGAGGTTCCTGACTCAGTAATCGCCCTACGGTTAACAAGCGGTTAGTCGTTTCTGATAGTTTTCTTTCCTGAGCAACTGGCCACCCAGATACAAATACATAACCGGGTTTTGAGGTCATCCGCCAATCATAGCTGCCTAGGGTTGCTACTTGGTAGGGCGTTTTACTGTGAAATTGCAAAATAGCTAGATCAACTCCGGGCAGTTTTTGGGCAGTTTGCAGATCCATAGGGTAGCATTGGCCATCGGGAGCAATGAGATGATAATCCGAGGGATTGCGAATGACGTGCTCTGCGGTGAGCACATAGTAGGTGGAGTCATGGTAAGCCACAATCATTCCTGATCCAATACTTTTAGGGTTGGTAATTAAGACTGTACTTTCTTGGGCGATCACATCAATTTTCTCCACTAGATTTAAATCCACCCATTCTGGTGCCATTTCTGCCACCTGATCAATGGGTATCCCCCACGCTACCTCTCTCATTTGTCTCTGTAAACTCGGATCGGGACGCGATCCATCTTCAAAAATATAGGGATTCCCCCAAAGAGGATACGCCATCATCCCATTGATGCTAATCAATTCTCCCTGAAGATTCAGTACCGGGCCACCACTCATCCCCTTATAAATTTCATTGGTATATCCAATTTGATAACCCTGTTGTAGTCGGCGATCGGGCAACAGAGTAATTTCGCCCCTCGTTAAATTCAATCCCTGAGCATCAGCCGCAAATCCTGCTGCCACTACTTTTTGATTGAGCCGCAGCACTTCTGATGATCCTAATTTCGCTACCTGGTACGCCTGTGAAGATTGAAATTGCAACAAGGCCACATCTTCAGAAGCCCTCCCCAGATCTGCTACCAGCTTCCCTTCATGAATTTGGCCGTCTGGCGTTTCGATCTGATAATTTTGACTCGTCGTCACTACATGGGCAGTGGTGAGTACTGTGTAAGTGCTGCCTTTTCGATCTACTAATGTCCCCGATCCCCCGGTACTACCCGTTTTGATTTTCACTGTAATCCCCTGAGCTAATTCCCTCAGTTCTGCGTAGGATAAGTCTCCCATTCTCGCTGCTGTCCTACAAGGTGAATAAGAAACTTGATGATGAAGCAGTTTCAACGATAGGCCAAGGGATACACTGCTCAGACTAGCCATCAAGATTATGACAAGGCGCTTCATGGTCGCTCAACTCCGATTCCTCTAGTTACGATCACCTCACCCGATCTCACCCCGTCTTGAGTAGGTTTCCAATCAAACCCACTTCCTATACCACATGATAGTATTTTTGGGATAAGGGGTGTCATACCTTTTTAGCAAAATTTGAACATTAGATCTTTGAAGTGTAATTAATTTATCATTAAAATAGGCCAGAATTTTTACGTATATTTTCGGAGATTAGGGTTGATTTTAAAAAATGACAATAAAATTTGAAAATACCAAGATGAATTGGTAACTATCCTCTTGATACCATTCAAACGGATTAGTTTACTGTTCAATATACTGATCCAATTATCCGGATAACTACAGTGTGATTTACAGCTATGAGTGCTCCGGTATTTAAACGTTGATTATGCCTTGGTTCGGACAAAAATTTTTCTCTGAGAAGCGTACTTTCTTGATTTCTCAGAAAATAATAAAAGTTCATACTTTGGTGGCGATCGCCTCCCCGTATGCTCTGTACCTTTCCAAGATTCTTCATTCTAATTTTTGTGTAAAAATACACATTTTTTGTCAGAAAACCGTAAAATTCATCAAAATCAAGAAACACTTAATACAACACCAATAAAAACATAAGCAACAATTATGCTTTACTGTATTAAATATTGTACCGATAAAATTCGCTCAATTCAAGATCAAAATGAGAAGAAATGCTAATTTTTACCCCCCAAAATACAAAAAAAGAACCTCAACAGGTTCTTTTTTTAGGGTCTAGGTAATAATAAGTGCTATAGCTCAGGAAAACTAGCAGAACTAGGTTCCGTAGGACTGCGCTCCAGCAACTGACGCAAGTCAATATAGATCTGATCGCTATCAGATCCTTGTAACAAAGGATTTAAACCATATTGGCCCACATCAAATAAATCCTGAATCACCCGACTAGCACTCTCTCCTGGTTTCAGAGTAAACAGCAATCCAGTACAAGGCCCTCCCAGAACACTGGAGACACAAATCACATCCAGACCATCTTGAATGCCTGTAGTGATATAATTAGCGATGCCCTGTTGTTGGTAACTCTGTAACCGACTAGAAACTTGATCACACCGAGTCTTCGGATCGTAACCAGAAGGGGTAAAATATTCAGAAACCCAGCGAATAATAGGAATATTCCCCCTGGGAACCTGAGCTAGGGTAGTGGGAGTTCCATCACGGGAAGCCCCGCACACAAACAGTTGAGTGGGACTGCCCTTAATTTGGGCAGTAGCTCCCACAGCAAGCAAAGACAAAATCAATAGAGGAACTGTGGACTTGAGCTTCATGGCAATATCCGGTTAACTGAAGCTAGGGAAAAATAATACAAAGATGGACAACGCACCATGCTTGTTCACGTTCCACTTTACCATCTCTAACTCCGGAATAAAGCATTAAAACAATGTTCAAATCAGTTGAGGAGTGAAGCCATATGAAATACGGGATTACCGGGTTAGCCATTCTGGGGTTAATCTTTGCCAATGTTCCAGTTCGAGCACTACCGAGCAGCGCCTATTTGGCTCAAAGCCTGATCGGAGAATGTCGAGCTGCTCGTGAAGGAACCTTTATTTACTACGAACCGCGCTCCGACTCCGGCAAAGTTCGTGCTCTCCAAGTTGGCGATCGCGTCACCTTGGCGGGCAATGGAGCCAGTGGATGGATAGCAGTCAGTGAACCCACCGTTGGTTTTGTCCCCACCACAGCGCTGAAACTGTGTACAGCGGAAAAAATGACTCAGTGCGCGCGGACAGGAACGTTTATCTATGAAAAACCTTCCTCCCAATCTTCTCTGATTAGAAGTGTTTTGGCCAATGAAAAAGTGATTGTCTCGACAGAAGTGGTAGAGGGATGGTATCAGGTGTTTGAACCGATTGCTGGGTATATCCAAGAAATCCGCTTAAAACCCTGTGAATCAGGGACTCCAACCTCTCCGAATACCGCCAATCCTCGACCCACGCCTAGACCGGTAGAAAGAACAAGCTTATGTTATCGAGTGACGGATCTGGTCAATCCAGGACTCAATGTCCGTGCTCAACCGACAGAGGCGGCAGAGGCTATCCGCAGTCTGTCTCCAGGGACTTTGGTGAGACTCAAAGCCACTACTTCGTTAGTAGATAGCAATGGACGGTCTTGGGTAGAGATTGTCTCACCAGTGGCTGGGTGGGTTTCGGATGGGTTTCCGGGCAATCAAAGTAATTTAAGTCCGGTTTCTTGTGAGGTTACCCGATAAAATAGGTGATCAATTGGTACTGTTGAGGAGTGAACCCCCTATGAATCATAGCCAAGTGGCTTGGATGGTGAGTGTAGCGATCGCCGGATCAAATTTGATCCCCCCAGACCTGGCGATCGCTCAAACCCTCGCTGGTCAATGTCGGGCAGCCAAACGAGATATCTTCATCTATCAAGAAGCCAACACCAACTCCCGGCTTCGAGCCGTGCAAAGGAATGAAACCGTTACCCTCGCCGATAATGGCAGCAACGGTTGGATTGCCATCAGCGCTCCCAGCACCGGATTTGTCCAAACTGCCGATCTCAAACCCTGTGCTGGAACCTCCAACCCCACACCCAACCCGCCGGACATCCCCCCGAAACCCACAGGCTTGTGCCGTCAAGTGATCATTGAGCAAGGTTTGGTGGTCAGAGATCAACCCAATACCACCGGGAAGATCGTCGGCTCAGTCACCCATCGTCAACAAGTAACTCTCAAATCAGATACTGAAACGGTCGTAGATCGTAGAACTTGGATCGAAATCACGGCTCCGGTGAAGGGTTGGATTTCCAGTGGCGTAGGTGGCACTGCCAACTTAGGAACCTGTTCGGGCCAAACGGCCCAACCTGCTCCCCCCACAACCACCACCTACTGTAGCCGCGTCACTTGGCGAGGCCCAGAGGGTTTAGGAGTCCGCAACGAACCAGGGGGTGCTGCGATTAATACCCTACGCTACGGCCAGGAATTAACGCTAGTCTCCAGAGAAGAAAAAGTGATCTTAGACCCTCAACTACGAGCCAACCGCCTTTGGGTAGAAATTACCAAACCAACTAGAGGCTGGGTCTCCAGTGGGATTCAAGGGGGTGGGCGTAATATTGCTCCACCTACCCCTTGTCCCTAAGTAGGGCTGTCTCATTCTAGGCAGGAAATGGTAAAGTTACAGGCGATCGCCTGTGACTTTACCCTGCAAGCGAACGCTAGAATTCGATGAGAACCAGCCACTGGTTAGAATGACGCACCCCTACCCTCTGGGGGGGCTTGCACACTAGGGGTAGTGTAGTCTACGATAAATACCCCTACTATTATCGCTCGCACTCAATAACCGTGAATTACTTAACCGAATGGGGAGCTAGTGGGGTAGATACTCAACTAACTGCCCTTAATGTCGTTCCTCTCAAAGGTCAAACCCCTTACCGCTATCTTCTGTACTCGGAGGATCTACCCCGCAGTGGAGATGGCCGGCTGAGCTTATCGATTAGCCAACGTTACCAACATCTAGAACAAGGGGGATGGTGGTGTTCTGGGATTAATCCGATGACGGGACAAGATGAAACTTGGGGATGTTTCAAACCGAGTCAGCCGCGATATTGTGATGGCAAGCTGATTAAGTATGAGCATCCCCCGAAAGCACCGATGGGACTGTTTGCTTTACGGGTTACTCCCTCGATATGGCAATCAATCGCCAAGCGATCGCAAACTGAACCCCCTATCCTTCAAGAGGAACAGTCCGATCTTGGCTTTTGGCAATGGGTACAAAATCATCCTACCGTCCCTCTGTGTATTACGGAAGGGGCAAAAAAAGCAGGAGCTTTACTGACGGCAGGCTATGCCGCCATCGCCCTCCCTGGTATCAATAGTGGCTATCGCTTACCGAAAGATGCTCAAGGTCGTCGCATCAGCCGCCCTCACCTGATTCCCCAACTGCAAGTCCTCATTAGTCCCCACAGACCAATCTATATTGTATTTGACCAAGAAACTAAACCCAATACTATACGTGCCGTCAATACAGCCATTCGGCGGATGGGTTATCTGTTGCAACAGGCAGGGGGTCAGGTTTATGTAGTAACGTGGAACCCAGAACTGGGCAAAGGGGTAGACGATCTCCTGGCCACTTGGGGTCAGGAAAAATTTGACCAAGTGTACGATCAAGCCTTATGCTTTGATCGCTGGAAAGCAGCGATCGCCACTCAACTAACCGCGCCTCGCTCCCTCACCCTCCATACCCCCTATCTCCCCTCAGAACTACCACTTACCGCCACCGCCCGACAGATTGGCATCAAA
>CAZTRW010000069.1:0-18383 GCA_964616725.1 uncultured bacterium | reverse complement strand
GATTTGGTTTGATACAACGGTTAAGCTGACTCATTTGGAGTTTGAATTGCTTCACTGTCTACTGCAACGCCATGGACAAACGGTTTCTCCCAGTGAAATTCTTAAGGAAGTTTGGGGTTATGATCCCGATGATGATATTGAAACTATCCGGGTTCATATTCGCCATTTGAGAACTAAGTTGGAACCCGATCCTCGCCATCCTCGATACATCAAAACCGTTTATGGTGCGGGATATTGTCTGGAACTGCCTGGAACTTCAGCCACACCAGAGGTTAAGTCGGAAGCGTCTTAACCAGGTTGAATGGGAGAAAGGAGTTGTTTGAGTTGCCTGACTTGTTCTGCAGTTCCCATATAAATCAGTAAGTCTTGGGGAAGGAGTAAGGTTTCACCGGTTGGCCCGCCAATGAGGGTGCCATCTTGGCGGCGAATCGCTAAAACTAGAACACCAGAACGCGATCGCAATTGCATATCCTTTAAGGATTGACCAATGTAAGGACATTGTTCGGATTGAATTAGAAATTCCTCAATCAACAGCGATCGGTTTTTTCCGGTAATTATACCATCGACAAAGTGCATTACCTGCGGTCTTAAGGCCGCCGTGGCCATTTTTCTCCCTGCTGTAATATAGGGAGAAACCACGGCATCTGCTCCGCCACGATATAGTTTCAAGGCTGCTTCATTGGAGCTAACGCGGGCGATCGCCCGAATCTGTGGATTTAGTGTCTTCGCCGATAAAATCGTATATAGATTTTCCGCATCAGAAGGCAACGCTGCAATTAAACAAGATGCTTGATTAATTCCTGATTTTTGCAAGGTATCATCTAAAGTGGCATCCCCTTGTAGGACAATATAGTCTAATTGCTGGGCAATTTGAATCGCTTCTGGCTGATAATCTACTACCACAAAAGGGACTCCTTCTTCATGAAATTCTAGCGCAATTTGCTGTCCGGTGCGCCCAAATCCACAGACAATATAATGATTGCATAAACTCTTGAGCACTTGTTGTTGTCGTCGCAAACGAATTCCTTCTTGAAAATACCCTTGCAGTAATGCTTCTGTAAATCGGTTGACGATGTAGCCAATGCTGATCACCCCCAGGAAAATCAGAGCAATGGTAAAGATTCTCCCTTGAGCTTCCATCGGTTCTACTTCACCATAACCCACCGTAGTGAGAGTAATGATGGTCATATACAGAGCATCAGGAAAAGACCATCCTTCCAGCAGCATATAGCCCATTGTTCCTGATGAGCACACTAATCCTAGGGTGACTCCACCAATGAGGAGTTCCCGCTGCATACGGCGATACTGTTGTTCGATCGAAGACACAAGCACTGGCCGTGATAGGCTAACAGAGGGAAGATCAATTGTATTTTAACTTAAGATGATCAGCGAACAACCAGAACTCAAAGGGATTATTTTTGATGTGGATGGTACTCTCGCAGAAACAGAGCGTGATGGCCATCGTGTGGCTTTTAATCAGGCGTTTTCCCAGGCGGGTTTACCTTGGGAATGGTCTGTGCCATTGTATGGTCAATTGTTAGAAGTGTCTGGTGGTAAAGAACGGATCTCAGCTTATGTCAGTCAGTATCATCCTCAGTTTGAACCCTCGGTGAAATTGGACTCGTTTGTGGCTCAGTTACATCGACAAAAAACTAAATATTATCGGCAGTTGTTAGGAGAGTCTTCTATTCCTTTACGACCGGGAATTGAACGGTTAATTGCAGAGGCTAGACAGGAGGGAATTAGGTTGGCGATCGCCACTACCAGCGCTTTACCTAATGTTATGACTCTGTTGGAACAATTTTTCCATCCTACCGTGTTTGAAGTGATTGCTGCTGGTGATATTGTCCCCCACAAAAAACCGGCTCCTGATATCTATTACTATGTGCTGGAACAGATGAACCTATCTGCATCAGAATGCTTGGCAATTGAAGATTCTCAGCCCGGACTTCAGGCGGCAAGGGCAGCCGGAATTGGGACTTTGGTGACGCAAAATAGTTATACAGAGAACCAGGATTTTTCGGGAGCGATCGCAGTTTTAAGTGATCTCGGAGAACCCGATCACCCCTTCCAAGTCATTCGCGGTCAGTTGGAAACATTTACTTATATTACCGTAGATGCCCTGCGTTTTTTACACCACTCTTCCGGATTTCATGCTTCATTCCCGTGATTGTTGAAGTTGTTCCCGTAACTTCTGTAACTCTAATTCAGCGCGATTAGCCCTAGCACGCTCCAGTTCCTTCTCCTGTTGCTCGCGATCAGCCCTAGCACGCTCCAGTTCCTTCTCCTGTTGCTCGCGATCAGCCCTAGCACGCTCCAGATCGGCTCTAGCCTGCTCACGATCAGCTCTAGCGCGCTCCAATTCCTTCTCCTGTTGCTCACGATCAGCTCTAGCGCGCTCCAGTTCTGCCCGTTCTTGCTCCTGTTGAGCCACTTCGTGAGGTAACAACACTAAATCACCAGAAGGCGCATAAAAACGCAACCAACTTGCCGTTTCTTTGACTAAAGTTCCCTCCCAAGTCCCTAACCACAATCCCAAACTTTCACACCACAACCAGCCGTGCTCATTGGCAGTCAGTTCTTGATAGTGTAAATCCGCTCCTAAATGCCAACCTTGTAACGATTCACGATCAAAAGGGTCGTAAATAAAATAATGGCGTGTTCTAAAGGTTTGGGCATACAGTTTCTTCTTCTTTCCCCGATCCTCGCTCTCGGTAGAAGCTGACAATAGCTCTACAATCACATCAGGATAACGGCCCTCTTCTTCCCAAACAATCCAACTGCGACGCTCAACAGTACCATTAACCTCCAATGTCACAAAAAAATCAGGGCCTCGGAAATCTTTATTTCTCACCTGTTCAGTACTATAATAAACAAACATATTGCCCCCTGCATAATAGTCAGTGCGTCCTTGATATGCCTGATGCAGAGAGTCAATTAAAACATTAATAGCAATTCGATGGCGATTACTTTCCAAGGGTTCTCCGTCATCATAGGGTAAATCGGTAGGAGGAAGAGGGGGGATTTCTTCTTCAGGGGTTAAATTTTGAGGTATTTCTTCGCTCACTAATTCAACTGACATGGTAATCTTCCCTCAAAGTTGATGATTACCAGTATATCCCTACCCATAGGTTGTAGGTTAGGGATGTTGAAAAATTCTTCAGCCTGTCGTACCAGTCTAGGGAAATTCTAAGCTTTCTTCTGTGCTGCCTTGATGGGCTGTTTTTACCCATTTTAAGGTTTTAGGACGAACGGCAATGCGGGCACAGGTACTGGCGACAATCACAAGCCAGTGCAGCATATAGAGGGTTCCTCGCAAGGTTTGCCACAGTAGGGTAGGTAGATGGATGGTTCCTCCTTGAGCGGCTTGGACACGACGAATGCCTTGAATCATGGCAAATATGGACATTCCAAACATGAGAATGGTCATGGGAGTATAGACAGGGAAACGATTTTTGGCGATCGCCATTAGACAATCAGGCACAGCCGCATTGGGGAGGAAATACTGCATTACCCAAAATACCCACATATCCCAAATCTTTGTCCATCCCATGCGCCCCCTAAAAATCAACCGCCAATAGTCCATATACCGTTGATATCCCCCTTCCGCCCAGCGATTGCGCTGATGCCAGAGGGCAAAAACGGTTTTTACTCCTTCTTCCCGCACTGGCGGATCAAGCACAAATTCCACATCCCATCCTTCTAAATGTAAACGCAGGGTTAAATCCAAATCATCCGTAATTGTTTCTTCATTCCATCCTCCACATTGCTCTAAAGCACGGCGGCGCACAAATTGGCCATTGCCACGCAACTCGCCAATGCCACCCAAGGCAATTCTCTGTTGCTGAAAATACGAATCTAGAGCCATTTCTGAGGCTTGACTTTTTGTCCAGAAATTATCAGGAGCATTGGCGATCGCCTTTTGCAGTTGCATTGCCCCGACTTGCTGGCGCTCAAACACGGGTAAAACTCGCCGTAATAAATCTGGCGACACCTGAGCATCCGCATCAAATACGGCCACAATCTCCCCTTGAGTTAAAGATAATACCTGATTGAGAGCACCGGATTTACCCCCTGTTGCACCAGCTCCCCGTCGCATCACCTTTAGCTGCGGATAGTCCTGACGTAGCTTTTCCAACACTTGAGGCGTGCGATCCGTACTACAGTCATCAATCACCCACACCTCATAACGGTCTACAGGATAATCTTGAGTACACAGCATTTTTACTAGCTGCCCAACTACCCGCTCTTCATTTTTGGCAGCAACTAACAAGGACACATAAGGCCATTCTGAATCGGAATGCCACTCTAAAGGTTTGGGCGGGAGATGGGGGCGAGCCGTTAATACCCGGAGGCAATGAAGCCCCATGAAGGCACTGACGGCTAAAACCATCCACAGCCCCCAAGAAACTAAATGCAGGGCGATCGTCCCACTCCAAATCACAATTAACAATACAGCCGCTTTTCGTCTTCGGCCCTCATAAATTACCGGATCGAAACCAGAGGAGAGGGCGGGTAACTCTTCCCCTGGATTGATTGTGCTGACCTCTTCTCTCTCTGAACTCAAATCAAACGACTGGACATCAGTGCTTTGAGGATCGTCAGTAAAGGGTAACTGGCGATCGCCTTTTGGATGGGATTTCTCCGACATAGCTTAGGGAAGTTATTCTCCTGACTCAATAGTTAATCCCCTCTTCGACAGGAGGGCAGTTTACCTAATTTTGATGATTGTTCGCAGCGTAGCAGTTGTCTGGCTCAGATGCAACCTTCAGGGGAATCAGGAAGAATGACTTGACATCCTCTGGAGCGTGTGAGTGACAATATAAACTAAATTAATAAAGATATCAGTTCCTTAACCGCTTGTGTAAGTCCAGCTTTTATGACCAGCGATCTCAATAGTATTCAAGCCACTGAAGGTGGAGTTATCGGGGTTTACCAGCCTTACTACCAAGGGAATAAGCGTGCCGCCCTGCCCTATGCCATGAGTTTGTATGAAAAAGCGTCCTTGGAAGGAGAGAGGAAGATAGAAGGGGGAGAGAGCATTCCCTTCCTAACTACTTGGTTTATTGTCTCTAAACTGCCCGCCGATCTGACCTTATGTCGGATGCAGTTTGATGGTAAGTCTGAATTAACCTACGAAGTGCAACTGCCTAATCATGAGTTTATTGGATTTTTGATCGAGTTGTACATTAGTTGGCGACGCAGTAAGGTGATCGATTTTTCCCAAGCCTTCTACCGAAAACTATTACGATTAGATGATTAGAGTTTAATGATGAGCAATTTCCTGGGAGTGAGCTTGTGATCGATATAACTCGATATGTGTTGGTGGGTTCCCTAGAACCTTACAGCGGTAAGTCCGCAACTGTTTTAGGCATAGGAGGGCAACTCAAAGCCCAAGGGTTTGAGGTGGGCTATGGTAAACCTTTGGCTACCAGTAATGGGGAGTTAACAGATAAAGATGATACGTTGATCGCGGAAATTCTGGAACTCTCGCCAGATCATCTCTATCCCACTGTGGTATTCATGGATCAAAAAACGATTCAAGCTAGGGTGCTGGGGACAGAAACCTTTAACCCTGAGGCAAGTTTTCCAAGTCAGTATCAAAAAAGGGTAGCTCAGACCCCTTCCCGTTTTGAGGAAAGTCCTGGGAGAATCGTGATTTTAGAAGGCCCAGCTACCCTAGATGAAGGGAGATTATTTGGCTTGTCTCTAGGGCAAATGGCAGAGTATTTAGGTGCTGGGGTAGTCTTGGTGATCCCTTTCCACCCTCAAACCCTAATTGATCGCGCCCTCTCAGCCCAACACCGTTTAGGAGCCTCTCTTCTGGGCGTGGTGATTAATGATATCACCGCTGAGTATATCGAGTCCTTTGACCAAACCTATGCTCCCTATCTGGAAGCCCAAAATATTGCTGTCTTAGGACGATTACCCCGCAGTAATTTACTGCGGAGCGTCAGTGTGGGGGAATTGGTGAAACGACTCAAGGCGACGGTTCTTTGTCGTTCAGATCGCCTCGACTTGATGGTGGAAAGTCTGCGAATTGGGGCAATGAATGTGAATTCAGCCTTAAAATATTTCCGTAAAGGAGAAAATATGGCTGTAGTTACAGGAGGCGATCGCACGGATATCCAACTCGCTGCCCTGGAAACCTCCACCCAATGCCTAATCCTCACTGGCCATCTCTCCCCCTCAGAATTAATCATCAGCCGCGCCGAAGAACTGGAAATTCCGATTCTGGCAGTAGATCTCGATACCCTCACCACCGTAGAAATTATTGACAATGCCTTTGGCAAAGCCCCCATTCAAGAAAAAGTGAAAATTCAGTGTATCTCTGAACTGATGGCTGCTCACTTTGATCTCAACCGATTCCTCCAGCAGGTTTCCTCCCTCTAACTCTGGCAATCGAGATCCTCACCGGGGCGATACTCCTACGGAGTGGCTAGGCGATCGCCAAATTCAGCCGTTGATCTCAACTGTAGATCAAAATTATCTGTTACAATATCTGCGTCGTATTGCCTAATCGTCATTGGCTTTGAGTCAATCCTTAGAAATTCCTAAATTCGATACCCTAGAGCAAGAACTGGCAACGATCCAACAAACCGGATCAAAGCGCATAGCCCTACTCGGTTCTCGCCATGTGCCCATCACTCATCAGCATCTAATCGAAATGATGAGTTATTCCCTAGTTCTATCGGGAAATCACCTCATTACCTCTGGAGCCACAGGAACCAATTTTGCCGCCGTTAGAGGCGCAATGCGGGCTGATCCTAACTTGCTCACAGTGATTCTGCCTCAAGGCCTGGATCGGCAACCCAGTGAGTCGCGCCAACTCCTGGAAAAGGTAATTCATCTGGTGGAAAAACCAGAAAATAATGACCTATCCCTCGGTCAAGCGAGCGCATTGTGTAATGGTGAGATTATTGCTCGATGTCAGCAATTGGTTTGTTTTGCCTTCCACGATAGCTCAACCTTGCTCTCTACTTGCCGCGAAGCGGAAGAGCAGCGTAAAGTGGTCACATTGTTTTATTTTGATTAAAGGATGCTGATCGTGATAAGCCTACCTTTACCTGTACCGATCCTGTTACTGTATGCGATCGCCGGATCAGCTTTTCTGATCTATCTCCCCTTCTTTTGGGTAGCTTATGCGCGATTTCAAGCCGGTACAGCTCACCTAGAAACCCCTCGCCCCCTCGTCAATCAACTGCCTGACTACGCCCAACGAGCTTACGCCGCTCATCAAAATACCTTTGAGGCCTTTATTCTCTTTACTGCTGCTGCTGGTATGGCCTATATGACAGGAGTAGACTCAACTCTAGCCGGTTTAGCAGCCTTAGTTTTCCTCTTAGCCCGCGGACTCTACCCCTTCTTTTACATCTTCAATATCCCCCTCGGTCGTGCCTTGATGTTTGGCCTAGGATCATTGTGCGATCTCACCCTCTTTGCCCTCAGTCTGCTCCAAGTTACTCCCTAATAATGATAGGGCTACGCCCTAGGTCGGGAGATGGGAAATTGGAGGAATGAACCCCCTTTGACAAAGCTCAGAAACGGTAAAATCGTCGAAATTCACTCACCTAATTGGCTCACTTCCTATGGCTTCTACCTATTCTTTTGATATCGTCAGTGATTTTGACCGACAAGAGTTAATCAATGCCCTGGACCAAACCGAACGAGAAATTAAGTCTCGTTATGATTTAAAGGATACTCAAACCACCTTAGAGTTGGCGGAAGAAACCATCACTATTCACACTGATAGCAATCTTACCCTAGAAGCAGTTACGGGTTTGCTGAGGATGAAAGCGGCCAAGCGCAATTTATCCTTAAAAATCTTTGAGTTTGGTGAGATCCAATCGGCAACTGGCAATCGGGTACGCCAGGAAGTGAAACTGCGGCGAGGCATTGCCCAAGAGTTAGGAAAAAAAATTGGTCTGAGGATTCGGGAAGAGTTTAAGAAGGTTCAAGCTTCGATTCAGGGAGATACGGTGAGAGTGTCTGCTAAGTCGAAAGATGAACTGCAACAGGTGATCCAGATGTTAAAACAAGAGGATTTTCCTGTAGATTTGCAGTTTACTAATTATCGTTAGGTGGGCGAGCTAGTCAGAGCTATACATGGGGAAGATTCTATTCGATCGCAATTTCAATGCGGCGATTGCGTTGTCGCTGCAGATCGGAATCATTGGGGACAAGAAAGCGAGTTTCTCCATAACCAATGAGGAGAAAATGGTATTGATCCCCTAAACCAGCATAGAGATAGTCACGAACACTTTGAGCCTGTTGTAAGGAGAGGTCTAAATTCTCTTGGGTATCGCCAATGTTGTCAGTATAGGCAGCAATCCGAATCACCCCTTGGGGATAGTTTCGTAAGTCGGCAACGAGGCTATTGAGTAACTCTGATCGCTCGGTATTTAAGGTAATGCGATCGCCTTCAAACAGAAAATCACTCGGCAGAGTCACCAAAAAGGATTGGGTTGATCCGGAAAGCTGCTGTTTCAGCCACTGCAGGCGACTTTCGATCGTTCCCTGGGAGAGGGGCTGGCCCAGTTTTGTTTCTAAACCCATCAAACGATCTTGCCAGGTATTCAACTCTAGCTGGAGTTGAGTTAATTCCTGTTGTCCCTGTTGGCGCTCTTGGGGACTGAGGGAGGGTAGAGGACGAAACTGCCACCACTGGGGATTAAGAGGCTGAAAGGGTTGTTGTCCCACTCGTTCTATCCAGGGGAGTTCTGGATGAGGATCGGGGTAAATAAAGGCGATCGCCATGCCTCCCACAAACGCAAGAGAACTTCCCACCCCCAACAACAGGAGGCGGAATACAGTGACCAAGAAAAAGGAGACTGCCCCTCCCTGGGATGGGGGAGATGGTGGAGTAGGAGAATCAAAGGGTTCAGTCACGGATACCTAACACTTAAACAGCCTAAAATGAGGCGGTAAGACACACCACCAGAATCGTAGCTTAAGGATGGCGATCGCTGCTAGAACACAAAGAAATTTTAAATCTCTTGAAGACCCCTTCCTTTTCTTCCACTCTCCCTTGTAAGGTGGTAGAACAGGAAGGACTCAATCCTCACTGGGGCTTTGCTTCTCACCCATCCCCATAGCGCGAGATTCAAGTTCAATGCCTAAATTCTCCTGGAACCTCGGACGGTTCTTGCTCAACCCTTCTGTGCTGCTGTTAGCGCTCTGGCTGCTGCTGCCCAAACCTGCAATGGCTGATGCGATTACAGAGATGGCCCCAGGTAATTCTACCCCTGAAGCTGCTGCACCTGCCATGAACCCAACTTCAGAACCTAGCGATCCCCTCGGTAGTCCCTATCCTGTTCCCTGGAATTGGGTAATGAATACCCATGCGGAAGTGGCCTCTACGGTGGGGTCTGGATTGCGTTATTATCGAACGCCCTCTCTGGTTTCCCCAGATGGTCAGTATGCTGCCTATAGTCGGATTCAGTTTCAGATCCGCTCGCAGTTGCCTTCGAGCCGCATCACTAGTGTGATGTTTCTGGAAAATTTGGAAACCGGGAATCTGGAGGTGATTACTGCGGGTTCTCCGTTGGCGAATAATCCTTTTGATGGCAATCCAGAAGCGCAACTGCCAGGGGTGATTACGATGTTAATTCCGGTGTCTTGGTCTCAAATGGGCGATCGCCTGCTGGCACGACAGTTTGAAGGTCTTTTTAGTTCCTCCACCCTCTCGGACTATGCGGTAATTTGGAATCGGCCTTTGAACCAGACTACAACGGTTGCTCCCTTGCACGTCAACTACAGCCATGCGGTGTTATTGGGATGGTCTCAAAATAATGCCAATCATGTGCTGTTTCGGGCAGGAATTGTGGGTGATCACAATTGGTCTATGTGGGCAGTCAATGCCGATGGGAAAACCCTCCTAGCTACAGGAGATCAACCTCAAACTTTTGGGAGTTCGATCTCAGAAGCCTGGGCAGGACCTCAAGCTCATTACCGATGAGGGCGAATAATAGAGACGTTCTCTCAGAACGTCTCTATTAAAAGACGAAATCAATTCTAAACTGGGTCAAGTCAATCAGATGGAGATGGCCTTCTAAGGGTTGTTCGGTAGTAACTAGCAAAAGTGTGGCGGACAGCATGGCGATCGCCATAGGAGCAGGGGGGCCTAAAATTCGACCCACCACTTGACCAAATTCATCTAACAAGATCAGATGCCCTTCCCAGTCTCCCAACACATATCCCCAAGGGGCGATCGCCACACGAACTGGTAAATGGAGTTTAATCGGAATCGGTCGCATCCGAAAAGGTTTTAAGTCCATTAACAGAGGGGTTTGTTCTGACTGCTGTGGAATCACTAAAACTCGATAGGGAACGGTTCCCTGAATTACTCGATCAACTGAGAAAGGAAGTTTCCATTGTCCGGCTAAAGTACCTCGACGGGTAAACACTTCCAGTGAGGATTTTTCCCCAGCACTGCGCCACAACACCCCATGGCCGAGATCGAGTAATTGGATCTGTTTAATGGGGCCCGCTAGGGGGATTTGACGGGGGGTATGGGTCAAATGCCAGGGTTTCTCCCAAATGAATAGGGAAGTTTGTTCGTCCTTGTCGGTGACTGCGGCAATCCAAGTGCCTTGGGGGTTAACATCGGCTTGAAAGGGAGTGTGGATATGAGCGACTAATTGGGCGGATAGTAAGGGAGAAATTCCTAGATGAGGGGTTAAGTGATAGAGGCATTGGTCTGTAATGGCGATACATCCTTGAGGGGTAATTTTGAGGTGACGGATAGATTCAGGTAGGGTCACTTTGGGGCTATTGATCAGACTATCTAAGTTTAATGGCTCTTGATCGGGGTAACATTGGACAGCATCCGCGATCGCCCAATAAATCCACCGCTGATCGCCATCACTCTTGCCGATGGCTATAGCAGCGATCGCTTCTGGTACAGTCTGGGTAATCATTGGGTGGTCTGTCAAAGGGAGACTGGGCGGGTGAGGAGGGGAGTATACCAATAAACGGGATTCTGACAACCCCAAGGTTTTTTGGGTTTCGTCAATCGCCACCAACATTTCTGTCGCGCTCGTATAGCGGCGAGCCGGTAATTTTTCTAAGGCTTTGAGGATCAGGGTTTGTACTTCTGGGGGAACGGTTTCTGGGAGAGTGGCTCGCCGGTTGAGGTGATCGGTCATCAGTTGTTGCGGTGGGCCAGAAAACGGGCGATCGCCTACCACCAACTCATACAGAATTATCCCCACCGCATAAATATCCGATCGCAAAGAATATTGCCCATAAAAACGCTCTGGAGCCATATAAGCTGGAGATCCCGTATTATCTGAACCCTCCTGCATTTCTTGGATTAATCGCGCAATCCCAAAATCAGAAATTCGGGCCACCCATCCCTTCGATTTCAGCGTCAATAAAATATTCTCCGGTTTCAAATCTCGGTGAATAATGCCCCGACTATTGGCGTGTTCCAGACCTCTTAAAACATCTTTCACTAACTTGATCGACAAGGCTAAAGGTAATTTTTCTTGACGATCCATCCAGTTTCGCAGCGTTCCTCCTTCACAATAATCCATCACCAAATAGCGACCTTTGTGGGAATGTTCTAAGGCTTTACAAGTAACGATATTTGGATGAGATAATTGTAGTAAAAATCTTAATTCTCTCAGAAATTGATGGGTGGGAAATCGATGTTTATCTAAGTTTTTCAGAGCCACTAGCTGTCCTGTTTGCCTGTGACAACCACAAAATACACGCCCAAACTGTCCTTGGCCAATCAATCCGAGAATGCGATACTTTGTTTTTTGGGGTTGATGGACAATCATGCCAAACTTGCGATCCTCAGCCAAGGGATGAACAGGAGATTAACCTTGCAGGAGTTTTTGTAAAATTTCAGGGTGGGATTTTCCTTGTTCAATCAGGGGTTGAATGGGTAATAATCGCTTTTCCAAGCCCACCATAAAATAGTTACATTCTGCTCCTAAAGACTCACAAGCCGTTTGCAGGCAATACAGATCTTTCCCACTCAATTGACTAAAAAAGGCGCTGAAAACACCAGCATCTAGAAAACAAACGGGAACTCCTAATTTAGGACTATGGAGCGCAAAGGGAGCATTCCAAGTTTTGACAATGAGAAATCCTTGAGCAATATAACTTTGATCGAGATCTATTTTTCCCCATCCGTGGGTTTTCCAGCATTGCTGAAGACAGTGAAGAAAGTCTGACATTCTCATTTCCGCTAAAGGTGTTTCGTAGTATTCGGAGATTTCTTCGGAAAACCGAGAGTAGAAATTTTTTCCCCACCATCGACCACAATTATAGAGTACCAATTTGGCGGCTTGTCCTGTTTCTTTGTCTAATCCAGAATAGATGGCTTTGAGTAGGGGTTCTGGCATTGCCAAGAGGCGATCGCCGCGGCGATTTTCTAATAATCCCAACTCTAAATCACTGCGCACGTAAACATCCGTCGCAAAATAATTGCTAGGAATGCGACTATTGGTCACTAAATCAGAAACAGAAATCATAACTTACATTCCTTACAAGTCAACAAAAGCATAGCTGCAAAGATTATTTAGCACTAGCATTGAGTAACTGCGTTTGGGCTAAAATTAGGGGAGATTTAATCAGCTTAATTTGGTCAGGAGTGAGGCTTTTCATCAACTGTTGATTCAGCAGTTTATACAAAGTCTTATCCAATTCTTGACTTTCCTCTAGACTCAGGGTTTCTGAGAGCCAGTTGACTAGGCGTTCTTTCACCAAGTTCTCATCGTTAATCAACATCGCCATCGCACAATAGCGGAGCATCAGCATAGCATTTTTCACCGATCGCTCCATGGCTTCCACCGATTGATTCGGTAAATATCGAGGCACTTGATCTACCACCGCTTGCATAATTTCTACCTCTTTATCTCGCAGTTGGCGATAGGTTTCTAGACGCTGGGGTAAAGAATCAACATACTCCGTTAAAACCTTCAACTCTTCTGATTTGAGGTAACGATTTTCGGCTTCTGCTAAAAGTGCTTCAAGTTCTGGATGCATAGGAATGGGTGACAGGGTAAGGGGTGAGTAACTAAAAGAGGCTGGAAAAATCTTCGAGGGTAACTTCTTCCTCTAGGGCTTGCGTTCCTAGGATTTCTTCGACCGGGAGAGAGGCACTGGGGGCAATGGTACCTTGGCCATCCCAGTCAATACAAGTAAAGAACTGACTTACGGTTAAGGTCAAGGAAAGGGGTTCGCTGCGTCCTGCTAAACTAGCTTGTTTGACTTTTTGAATGGGTTCAGGATCGTGTTCCCAGTTAATTTGGCAAAAAAACTCTCGGACTGAAGCTCGTTTCCAGTTTTGATCTGGGGATAGGACTGTTGAGGCTGAAGTCATACCAACCTCTCTCCTGAACGCAAGCGTTTTTCGATATCACGAGCAGTTGCGCCTTCATTCATCCAGAAGGACGCAGCATCAATGCGGTCTTTACCACCCAGAAGAAATTTACAGTAGGTTTCTCCCATGGAGTAGCATTGAATTTCGATGCAACTGAGTTGTTTTTTCACCAATTCGGTAAAGAAGCCAGCGAACAAACCGGCGTAGAGATAACAAACGGGTTTACCGACATCGCCAAGGGTACGGGCGACGGCGGAGTCGAAGAGGTTAATGAACATAAATCCTTGTTTGCGATCGCCCATATCCACTTCCCAGCGTCCCCAACCTTGGGAAGTAAAGGGCCACCACCAAGTTTCCAGCAGAAACATCAGGTTGGCCTGACGGATGCTCTTATCAAACTCCTGTTCAAACCATTTCTCGAAGAAAAAAGCATCTTTTTGACCCCATTCTACGCCGATGGTGTACATAATTGCGGCGGAGGCATCGCCGACTTCTTCTTCCAGTCCTTCCACCAAGCCAATAATAAAATCTTCGCTGGTGAGGATATTTTGTCCGCCATTCCAGTCTAGAACTGTTCCCCGTTCTGGGTCGAACTGAAAAAAATCTCCAAAGCCGTAGTGGTTATGTTTTTTGGGATTTTTGCCTTGGAGGAGATGCTGAGTGGGTGTTGGGTTTGCCATAAGTATTCCGACCTGTCAATTTATCCTCGTATCCAATCTGGAATTGGTTGTTTATCGAAGCTGAGATTCACCCGAGCAGGAGATTGCCTGATTTTCATTTTATCGGTTAGTGGCTCTTCGGCTGAAAAGTGGTCATGAAAATCAGGTAATTGGGCAGGGGGCGCGAGGGTTATTCGAGGCTATAGGTGCGGGAGAGAATTTGGCGATTGTACTCTAAAATGGGGGAAAGGAGTTGACTTTCGGCTGGGGTGAGTAGGGATTCTATGACTTCTTGCATGATTTTGTAGGTGAGGTCACAATTCGATTGGGTGTTGAAGGCTCTCATGACGGTTTGAAACCAGAGGAGGAGGCGATCGCGTAATCGTTGTTGATCGTCGAGCAGCAACGCCAAGGCGGAGTGGCGCAAAATCCGAATGGTATCTTGTTTCCATTTGTCGCTCAAGTCTTGGTCGCCGCGCTTTAAGACTTGGGGTGCTTTTAAGCGGATCTGAGCTTGGACTTGTTGGACAATGAGGGCTTCTGAGGTGCGAATTTTTTTGTAAGTAGCGAGACGCAAGGCAAAGGATTGGGTATACTCTGACAAAAATTGCAATTCGGCATCATTAGCATATCGACCATCGGTGTCTCGGCACAGGTGTTCAAGTTCAGTTAACATGACCTTTCCTCCTACGCATCGGTAGTTTGAGTGAGATAGGCTCCAATCTCGAATTTAATGTCTTGTAGTTGTTTGAGCGTTGAGCGAGTGACCACTTTACCGGCTTCTACCAAGATTTCGCCGGTGACGGGGTGGAGCATATCTTGTTCCGCACGACGACCGATCAGAGCTTCGATATCTTGGAGCGATCGCACATACATCCCTGGAGGTAATTCTACCACCACACCATCGAGTAATACCCGTGACTGACAGGCTAAACGGGAATTGGGTTTACAAGAGGTAATCACTTCTAGGGTTCGTTGTTCCCGTCGATTCATGGGAGTGAGACATTCCATCCCCTGTTTGATGTACACATGGCAGGTGGCGCACATGCCTCGTCCCCCGCATTCTTTGAGCACATCCAAGTCTTTATCGATCAAAACGGAGAGGAGATTGCCGTTAGTTTCTACTTCGGTTTGTTGGGCGATCGGTTCGAGTCTTACAATTTTGACCATAAGGCTAAATCCTCCAAAAATAATTACGGTAAGAGCAGTTTTTTGTGCTCTGGTTTCAGAGATTTCTCTACTAAGGCAGGAAAATCTCGAATCACTTTGATGCACCGACTGATAAATGCTGCCACCCAGGTTTGAACCCAACCCAGTTGTTCAGCGGTTAGGGTTTGAGTGAGGCGAGTGGAACTGGTAAAAGTCACTTCCGCTGTGCGGCTGATCTCGAAGTTTTCTAGCCATGCAATCTCTGGACGGGTGGACTTCCAGTAGTTGGTAATCACCGCTTTGCCTAGATACTGGGTGGTATAGAGACTAAGTTGATTGAGGGCTTCAAGTAATTCTTTCAGGGTAACTTGAGAAGGGGCCTCTGGAGGAGGGGGGGGAGGAGCTGGAGGGCGAGTGGGGGAGGAAATGGGGACTGGATCGGGGGCAGGAGAGGGGGTTTTCCAGTAGTTTTGGTTGGAGAGGGTAAAACTGCCTGCTAGGAGTCGAAAGGTGGCGATCGCCGTGGCACTATCAGCGATTAATTCTGTTTTCAGGTGTTTTAAGGCTTCGCTGTAACGGTTTTGGATCAAATCTAGATTGGCCAGCACCAGTAAAATCATGCCCTCTGGGAGTTTGTAGATAAATACCTGGTTTTGGGAAAACTGGAACTCAAAGGACTCAAATCCTTCGGGAGTGGTTTCTACCACTTGCCTTAAGCCTTGAGCGAGGGCTTCTTTTTGTTGGAAGTTCAGGGTATTATCGACACCACAAAAATAGGGGCGCGATCGCCGATCGATTAGGGCGACACCCACAATTCCTGGTAAATTCAGAAAATCCTCAACTATCTCCCGTTTCATAAGTAGATGCTTGTGATCGATCTCACTCTCTTAGGCGATGGATTTGAAGTCTGTTGATTTTGAGACATTGCCGGTGACAACAAGGCGGGTGGATAGGGAGGGAAGTGTGGGGGGAGAAAGTCTGACACAAGGGTTCAGCGTTAGGGATGGGTCTGTTTGGGGTAAATCAATTATCGGTTTAACTTACCCTACTTTATTGTCTCATTTTCACCGCTCCCCAGCGGCATTCTTTCTCCCCAAGCTCAGGATTCCTAGAGAAAGGGAGTCTGAAAACGTCCTCAATATCCATTTTAGGTTGCTCACTCATGTCTGACGTACCATTTACATTGGATCAATTACGCATTCTCAAGGCCATTGCTGCCGAGGGAAGCTTTAAGCGGGCTGCGGATAGTCTCTATGTTTCGCAACCTGCCGTGAGTCTCCAAGTCCAGAACCTAGAGAAACAATTAGATGTACCCCTGTTTGATCGGGGGGGAAGACGGGCTCAGTTGACTGAGGCGGGTCATTTATTGCTTCAGTATGGGGAAAAAATCCTCTCTTTGTGTCAAGAAACCTGCCGGGCGATCGAAGATCTGCAAAATCTTCAAGGAGGAACCCTGATTGTGGGGGCATCTCAGACCACAGGGACTTATCTTCTCCCTCGGATGATCGGTGCCTTTCGGCGCAAATATCCCGATGTGGCAGTACAACTCCATGTTCATTCTACTCGGCGAACCTGCTGGAGTGTTTCCAGCGGTCAAATTGACTTAGCGATTATTGGGGGGGAAGTGCCCACCGAACTCCAGGAAACTTTAGAGGTTTCTCCTTACGCTGAAGATGAACTAGCTTTAATTTTAGCACCTTCCCATCCTCTCGCTACTGAGCGTGACATTCAGAAGGAAGATCTCTATGAACTCCAGTTTATTGCTCTCGATTCCCAATCGACGATTCGCAAGGTGATCGATCATGTGTTAACCCGGTGCGGCATTGAAACCAGTTTGCTCAAGATTGAAATGGAACTGAATTCTATTGAAGCGATTAAAAATGCGGTGCAGGCTAATTTGGGAGCGGCGTTTGTGTCTGTCTCTGCCATTGAAAAAGAATTACAAATTAATTTGCTCCATCGAGCCAGGATTGAAGGGGTTTCTATTCGTCGTACTCTCTCTTTGATTCTCAATCCGAATCGCTATCGCTCTAAGGCGGCTGAAGCATTTCGTACTGAAATCTTACCGATTTTTACACCCCAGGGTAAAGTAGGATTAGTTTCAGCAGGACAAGAGATCGCTTTTCCTGGCGATCTGCCCGAGGTGGCTCCCGGCAGTGATTCTCCTCCTTCTATTTCTCTTGATTAACCTCACCAAAAGCAATTCAAGGCTTTTCTCTGGACTATGGATATTCATTGTACGCGTCCAAAATGTCAGCGTCCCCTGAACCCGGTTCCTGAACTAACTGATCCCCATGAGCTGAAAACGACTACTCAGAAATACTGTACTTGTTGCGGGATGCCTTTAATTTTGGCGGGGCGTTATTTACCTCAGCGCTTATTGGGGCGCGGTGGGTTTGGAGCGGCTTATTTGGCGATTGATCGCTATACGCCGACGCTGCGCTTTTGTGTGGTAAAGCAGTTTCAGCCGGCTGGTTATTTATCGCCTCAACAGTTGGCGATCGCCCAACAGCATTTTGAACAAGAGGCTTTAGTCCTAGAGCAATTGGGCAATGAACACCCCCAAATTCCTCGGCTGTATGCCTTTTTTCCCCTCCTAGTCCCCGCGTCGGCTCAACAGGGAGAAAGTCAATTTTTTTACTTGGTTCAAGAGTGGATTGATGGTGAAACCCTGGAGGCGGAACTGGCTCAAAAAGGGCCTTTGGGGGAACGGGATGTTTTGGTGCTCTTGCGCCAGATTTTGCCAGTTTTGCAGTTTATTCACGATCGCCACACGATTCACCGCGATATTAAACCCTCGAATATTATGCGAGATAAAAATGGGAAACTGGTGTTACTGGATTTTGGTGCTGTTAAGCAAGTCAGTCAAGCTTCTGGTAATCGCTCTACAGAAATCTATTCTCAAGGGTTTGCTCCTCCAGAACAAATGGCAGGGAGTCAGGTTTATCCTTCTACGGATTTGTATGCCTTAGCTGTGACTTGCTTGATTTTACTGACGAATCAAGAACCCCAGGAATTATATGATTCTTATCGCAATCAGTGGAATTGGCAGGATCGGGTTACGGTTTCTGAGCCTTTGCGATCGGTTTTGGAGAAAATGTTAGCCAATTCTGCCTACGAGCGATTTGCCAGTGCCAATGAAGTTCTAGAAGCCTTGCGTCCCCCAGTTTCTCCAGGAAGAGCCACTCACCTCCAAAGTCCGGCGGTGGCTGCTGTGCCTTCCTCTCCCCCGGTGCCTC
>CAZTRW010000068.1:0-18428 GCA_964616725.1 uncultured bacterium | reverse complement strand
TTCTCACAGCGGCAGCAATCTTAAACGACTCTTGGGTTTGAGGTGCAATTACTTTAGAGACAAGATTTTCCAGGGTTCCTTGGGTACGGCGGATATCTACTACTTGCAGAGGATCGAGGCGAAAATTAATCGCAAATCGAGCGGTTAGCTCTTGCAGATCGCGAGTGGAACTTTGAGCGGGAACTTCAAATTTTTGAATGGTGACATCATAAATGTCTACTGTGGCGATTAAGGGGGGTTTGAAATGCAATCCTTCGAGTAATGCCCCATCTCTAGCTTTCCCCAAAATACTGATCACTCCCGCTTGCCCTGGATTAATAATGACGAAGCAATTGGTGGCAATTAACAGGAGGATAGCCGCAATCATACTAACTACGATGGCGGAAGCTCCTCCAGATGATCGACTTCTAGACATGATGATCTCCTTATGCACTTTTAGTTACCTGGATTATCTTATAGCGCTTTTGGCTATCCCATCTATCGATCTGTATCGATCTCCCCATTAGCGATCGCACATTGTTATGCTATAAGAAGTTCTTTTGCAGATATCTGAGCCGTCTGTTATGTCACAAGAATCTAAACGTATCTGTATCTTAGGTGGGGGTTTTGGTGGTTTATACACTGCCTTGCGTTTGAGCGAGTTTTCTTGGGAAGGATCGGATACACCAGAGATAGTTCTGATCGATCGCCAAGATCGATTCGTATTTGTGCCCTTGCTCTATGAGCTAGTCACAGAAGAACTGCAAACCTGGGAAATTGCTCCCCCCTATGAAGAACTCCTTGCTGATACAGGCATCAGATTTATCCAAGCAGAAGTAACGCAGATTAATCTGGAAACTCAGGAAGTAACATTAGACTCAGGACAAGTGCTCAAAGGCGATCGCCTCGTTTTAGCCCTCGGTGGCGAAACTCCCCTCACTTGGGTTCCTGGATGTCTCGAATACGCCATTCCCTTTCGCACCCTACAAGATGCCTATCGCCTAGAAGAGTCTCTGCGAAGGCTGGAAGCTTCTGAGCAAGAAGTGATTCGCATCGCGATCGCCGGTGGTGGCTACAGTGGGGTAGAATTAGCCTGTAAACTGAGCGATCGCCTCGGCAAGCGGGGACGGATTCGCCTCGTCGAAAAAGGCAATCAGATTTTAGCCCATGCTGCTGAGTTTAATCGCACCGCCGCTGAAGCCGCCTTAAAAGAGCGAGAGGTGTGGATCGATTTAGAAACGACGATCGAGGCGATCGCCCCAGACTCCATTACCCTACTGTACAAAGGCCAAGAAGACACCCTTCCCGTTAACCTGGTTCTATGGACAGTGGGAACCCAAATTTCTCCCAGTATCCAAGCTCTAGAGGTCAAAAAGAACTCTCGCGGACAAATTACGACCACCCCCACGTTGCAAGTGGTAGACTATCCTCATTGCTTTGCGATCGGCGATCTGGCGGATTGCCATGATGCCACAGGACAAAAAGTACCCACCACCGCTCAAGCTGCCTTTCAACAAGCAGACTATTGTGCATGGAACCTCTGGGCTTCCTTGACAGAGCGCCCCCTTCTTCCCCTGCGCTATTCTCACTTAGGAGAAATGATGACTCTAGGCATTGATAATGCTACCTTAACCGGGTTAGGAATTAAACTCAATGGCCCTTTCGCTCATTTAGCTCGTCGTCTCATTTATCTGTATCGCTTACCTACCCTTCACCACCAATTGAAAGTAGGTTTTAACTGGATCACGCAACCCTTACAAGCGATAATGTTAAACTAAGACTGATAGAAAAGGCGCACTTATGTCACCCCCAAAGGTTATCTTTTTAGATGCTGTTGGCACTCTCTTTGGAGTGCGCGGCAGTGTAGGAGAAATTTATAGTCAATTCGCTCAAGGGTTTGGAGTTGATGTTTCTGCTGATCTGTTAGATCATACCTTTGCTGAAAGTTTTAAGAAAGCACCACCGGCGGTTTTTCCGAATACAGAGTCTCAGGATTTACACTCCTATGAGTTCAATTGGTGGAAGGCGATCGCCCACCAAACCTTTGCACAAGCCGGGGTTCTAGAGAAATTCCCTAATTTTGATCAATTCTTTCACAAACTGTACCACTATTTTGCCACACCCCAACCTTGGTTTATTTATCCTGAAGTCAAATCGGCTCTCTTCACCTGGCAAAAACAAGGGATTGAATTGGGGATTATCTCGAACTTTGATTCTCGTTTACATCAAGTCATCAAATCATTAGGAATTCATCCCTATTTTTCCTCAGTAACCATTTCCACAGAAGTCGGATTTGCTAAACCCCACCCCAAAATATTTCAAATTGCCCTCGCTCAACACGGCTATAAACCTCATCAGACCTGGCATATTGGAGATAGCTATGAAGAAGATTATCTTGGTGCCAATCAAGCAGGTTTATTTCCTATTTTACTTCACCGTCAATCGCCTCACCCGGAACTGCAAAAAATTGTTAAAGGACAGATGTGGTCTGCTCTGCAATTTTCCGCTTTCTCCATTGTCCCATAATTCTGACCCTTATTTGTTACATCAAAGGACTTTCTAATTCGTCTTCTTCTTTAAACAAATAATCATGGTCAAAGACAAAAGCATTCGCGTGTCGAATCACGGAAAATCCTAGATTGATCACTACTTCAGTCGTAAAGGTGGCCATAACTAGTTCTAAGGATTTTTTGTCAGAAACTTGGGGTTTTTGCACAAAAAAACTCCGTTTTGCAAAAAACAAGCGCTCATCTTTAGGGGTAATGATATTGTTGATTTTGTGAGTATGTTGAATCGGCTTAATATAGGTATTGAGAAAAAATTCTTGGTTAATTTGGAGCAGATATAATCGCTCGTGCTCTAGCCAACTCATCTTAAAGATCAGATTAAGTAATTCAAACCCAAGAATATAGTAAAAAACATTGTTTTTTTCTTCGGGATTCAAGACTAATTGTAGAACCGATTCCAGAAACTGCTGAGGTTGACAGCGCAAATCATGGGCAGAATGAATATAGAATTGCCGGATATAGAGCCTGAGCCTCTGTTCATTCAAAATGGTGGGAATTTGAAAGGTTTGTAAATGCTGCTCTACTTTTTGTTTAGTTCTTTGATCTTGCACTAATTTCGCGACAATACCATCGGCTGTGTATTCATCGAGAAATTCGGCTTGGACTTCTGAGGGGGCAGATAACAGTAGATGACATAGGGATAGTACATAGCGACGATGTTGCCAAGATAACCCTTCTGTCCATTGGCGAGTTTCTGGGGGCAGTTGAGCCAGAATAGACTTAAATGTACTAGAAGAAGGATTCATAAATGATGAGCGACTAGGATAATTATCGCACTTCAACGGTTTTTGTCGTCTGAATTATAGTGCGATCGCCTCGTTTTAGTTCATATTCTCCGCGCCAGGTTCCAGGCATCAGGGGACGCTCCTGGCTATTCTTTTTACCAACATAGGCTAGGGCTACTCGAAAAGGGCGATCGCGCGATCGCACCGCTTCACTCACTATCTTACCCTGGGGATCGACCACCCGTAAACTTTCCCGATCTCCTGACAACACCCCAAACAAATGCACCCAAAATACCAACCCTTCCCCCCTTACCGAGAGCGTCTCTTCCCGAAACTCCCCAGCCCACACCCGATCTAAATTCGGTACTTCACTGGCAAATCCAGCGCGAATTAAACCAGTCGGTGTATACTTAATATCAGTTGACCATAGAGAATTCCTAGAAACCTCACATCCAGGCCCTGCCTCTGGCCCCACAAAAGGATCGACTACTTTTCCCTGATAACGCACGGTCAAGTGAACATGGGGAAAAGACGATTCTCCCGAAGACCCCACCATCCCCAAAACCGTACCCGTAGTCACTTTTGTGCCCGATTTAACAGCTATCGTACCCTTATGTAAGTGACAATACTGGGTTTCCCAACCCTGGCCATGATCAATAACTATTCCATTACCACAATTAATCCCTTCAATTGCTGCTAAATCAGCCTCCGATCGGATCAGTTTATCCTCTACCCCATCTCGCACCCGCAAAACTCGACCCGGTGCTGAGGCAAGTACGGGGACACCTTGTTTCATTAACCACTCATCAGCAATCCCAAAGTCAGTTCCAGAATGCTCATCATCCGTGAGTCTTCCACATCCCACATCCACTGATTCCGGCCCTGGATCGCGATCAACATAGCGTAAAATATAACAATCTTTTCCTAAAGAACACTGGATGGGTTGGGCAAGTTTCAGCCTAGTCTGGGTTTGGGCTTGGCTATTACTGTTCAACCAGCTACAACTGGTAAATACCATTACCCCCAAAAGGATCAGTAAACTCAAGGATAATTCTCTCAGTTTCATTCCGGTTACATTTCTCAATAGTTTTTCAGGGTTTAGCATAAAAATTTGTTACAGGTTTTATCTCTGTTACCAACAGAAGTTAAGATGCTAAATATTAGCGTATTATATCAATTCCCATCAGATTATGTCCGCCTCTCGTCTCCAGAAAGCTTTATCATCCTTACCCCAAAATGCACCCGAAGCGATTATTAAACAAAATTTTGTACCGGTTTTGTTAGAAGCATTAGGATTCAATCAAAACGAGTCCTTTCCTGAATATCCTACAGGAAAAGGGAATGATAAGGTAGACTTTGCGGCTCGGAAAAATGTAGAAGGAGATATTTTTTTAGAAACTCAAAAAAATCCCTTTTTGCTCATCGAAATTAAAGGTAGAGAAGTAAGCTTTGTTGTGGACACAAAATATAATAGCACGGTCAACCAACTGAAGCGCTACCTTTCTTCTGAATCAACTCATTGTCAAACGGTACAATGGGGGATAATTACTAATGGGGATGGGATTCAGTTATTTAAAAAACACGGAAAAGTTGTTTTTGCTGCTACTCATCTAATTCAGTTAACCTTAGACAATATTGACGAAAAGGTTTTGAGAATCAAGAAAATAATTGACAATCCTTCTAGAGCCTTGTTTGTAGTTGTGTACAACAATAAGGGAGGGGTGGGAAAAACCACCACGACAGTGAACCTTGCCGCGACTCTAAATTATCCTCCCTATCACAAAAAAGTTTTAGTAATTGATTTTGATCCAAACCAAAAAGACTTAACTCATTTATTATCGGTTAAATCGGCTTCAGAAAAGTTATATAACTGTTTAGAAGATTATAAAAATAAGAGTATTCTTCAGGCAATTTCTGGTTATAGACAACAGGTGAAGCCGGGGAAATCCTATGGATTTGATGTGATTGCGGCAGATGAAAATTTTTTGTCAGTTAAAGAACAAGAGCTAACGGCAAAAATTTCTAGAGGGAGGCTCAGACAAGTTTTGCAAACCTTGCGGAATGAGTATGACTATATTTTGATTGATTCTCCTCCCAATTGGCAATTTTTTAGTCAAGAAGCGGTGATGGCAGCAGATGTGGTATTGATGCCAACGAAGCATAATAATTTAGCTTCTTTGCAAAATGCGGCGGTAGCCATTTCTCGGTTTTTCCCTGATGTGGGAAATCGCCGCAGAGATGTTTTATTTTCTGATGCTGCTGATCCTACCCCTTTGCCAATTTTTTATAATGGAGAAGACATGAGTGATGCTCAAAAAAGGAAAGCGCAGGAAGCAATTATGCACCTGATTGATCAGGCGAAGAAGCAATCGAGTTTTAATCTGGTGCCTTATTTCTTTCCTAAGTATACGCAATCAACTAAAAATATGGATATCTTTATGGTAAAAAACCATGCTTATATTTCTGGTGCAGCTTTCCAACATAAACCAGCAGTTCATGTAAGTAAAGAGGTGTGGGAGTCCTACAAAATGTTAGTGAAGGAGTATTTTATCGGATGAAACAGGAAATTGGATCCTTAATGTATCTGTATTTGGAAGAGATTGAGCCAGTTGCGATAGCCATTCATGAGTTTGTCATTAAAGAGACAGCTAAAGCCGTAAATGCCGCAGGCGATCGCAACTGGCTCCCCATTATCGTCAAACAAACAGGACAAGATAGCTACAAAGTTATCGGCAATATGTTTGCCTATGTTGTAGCAGAAGAAGCCGGGTTAGAGAAAGTCTGGTGTATCATTGCTGACGATTCTGAGGCAACCCAAACTGCCTCCCAGCTACTGGCGCAAGAAATTATCCCCAAAGTGAATTTAGCGACAGCAACGTCTGAAGAGATTCAGCGAGGATTAGATTATTTAATTCGCCGTTCCGTCAATCCCTTAAAAGAGGTTAAGCTGACAGTAGCGACGAATCGCATTGTGGAAGCCAATCGGCAACAGTGGAAACCCAGTTTGATGGAAGTGACACAACTGAAATGTGGGATTACTAAAGGTGCAAAATTGAATATTTTTAAGGAAGTGTTCTACATAACTCCTCAACCTCTTCCAGAAGCTGAAACCTCTGCCCCAGAAACGTCTGCATCTGTCTCCGAAGCAACCACCGATCCCAAGATACTCAATAACTTTACAGTCGCTGAATTAAAAAAGATGGCAAAAGAACGAGGAATTTCGGGCTATACCAAACTGAAAAAAGGGGATTTGGTAAAAGTGTTGAGCAAAAGTTAGATCTGGTTATTCTCCCTGATTCAGGGGGAATTTGGCTGGGGAATTTTTGTGGTTTCCAGCAGTTTGCCAGAGATAGGCGACGACGATTCCCCAGGCGATCGCCAAAATTTGTTGTAGCCAGTATCCTGAAGTCATTGGATTAGCAGGCAGCGGAAACGAGCCAATTCCATAAAAGAGTTGCTGGATGAACCACCAAAATAGATAGAAAAACACGGGAAGTTCTAGGGGAATAAAGCTAATCACTAACGGCAGAAGACTTTCAATTTTAGCCTTGGGAAACAGGATCACATAAGCACCTAAAAGAGCAGCGATCGCCCCATTAGCACCAATAATGGGTAGCTCAATATCGGGATCAACCATCACTCGAATCAAACTGGTGATCCAGCTACTGCACAAATAAAATCCGAGAAACTGCCATCGCCCTAACTTTTGTTCTAACCGCTGACTAAAAACAAATAGAAAAATTAAGTTCCCTAAAACTTGACCATAGCTACTCTGTAAAAAAGTAGCAGGTAATAGGCAAAATAGTCGCCACAACAAGAAAACCCAAGTGGCTGGATTCCCGGTGGCGATCGCCTCTGTAAAAAGACTCATAATTTCACTGGGAACGATCGCCCAATACCCAATCCAATCCCTCAGTTCTCCTAATACATTCAAATGAACTTCAGTCACAAATATGATGAAGATTATGCCAATTAATCCAGAGGAGATTAAAGCAGAGTAACCCTGATAATCTCGATCGCGAATAGGAATCATGAACTGATGGGAATGATAAAATTACCAAATACTCTAACAAAAACCACTAGCGATCGCCAATCGGCTCCCATTGGGCAAAACAGATGATAGAATAAAAAAGGTAGCTGCTGCCCTATGCTCCTCAATCATGACCTCAACCTTCAAACTGCCTCAACAAACCGATCCCCCCCTATCCCCCCGGCAAACTCTGCCAACTATGTATGACTTACCGAGTGAATACCCAGAGGAACCTGGTTTGTCCGACGAATTTCACATTTGGCAACCTCAAATCCTACTCTTAACCTTCAAACCCTCTCAGTGGAATCCCCACCGTGTTTTTTCTGCCACAGATATGAATATTTACTACGATGTTAGCCACCCTCTGTGGCACAAACGTCCCGATTGGTTTGGTGTGGTGGGAGTCCCTAGACTCTACGAAGAACAAGAGATGCGCCTGAGCTATGTCTGTTGGCAAGAAGAAGCTCATCCCTTTATTGTGGTCGAATTACTCTCTCCGAGTACAGAAGATGAAGATCTAGGGCACACAACAAGAGAACCAGGAGAACCTGCCACGAAATGGGAAGTGTACGAACAGATTTTGCGAATTCCCTACTACTTTATTTTCAGTCGCTATACCAATAAACTCCAAGCCTTTCATCTAGTGGGAGGACATTATGAACC
This sequence comes from uncultured bacterium, assembly GCA_964616725.1. Taxonomy (GTDB): domain Bacteria; phylum Cyanobacteriota; class Cyanobacteriia; order Cyanobacteriales; family Desertifilaceae; genus Roseofilum. Next base: position 10,464 of record CAZTRW010000068.1, on the reverse strand, counting down.
GGCTGTTTTAACCGATGGACGCTTGGCTATTCCCGAATTAGGATTAAGTTTAGGATTGTGGGAAGGGGTTTATCAAGGGCTAAATCGTCTCTGGTTGCGCTGGAGAACTTTAGAGGGTGAATTGATTCTGCTGCCTCAAGAAGAGGCGAGTTTGGCTCAACAGCAAGTGGCAGCAACTCAACTCCAGATTAATACGGTTCAGCAAGAGATGGTAACGATGCAACAGCAAATAGTGACAATGCAGCAGCAGATGGCGACTGTTCAGCAGCAGATGGCAACTGTTCAGCAGCAGACAAATGCGGCAGAAAATCGCGCTAACTTAGCAGAACAACGGGCCCAAAAATTGGCGACAAAATTGCAGGAGTTAGGGATCAATCCTAGGGACTTGCTCTGACATTTGGAGGGGAGAAGAAAGCGATCGCCATTCTCAAAAACACTGAGGGTAAATGTATATTAATATTGGTAAAAACTGGAAAAGATCATAACTCCTGCGGATCGGTAGGCGATCGCCTACCTTGACCACAAACCAAGAATTATTAACATTTCTTTAACAATTGACCGATGGGGATGCTATTTCAGCGCACTTCCATCATCATATAAACATAGGGCTGTCTCACTGTCCCCCACCCCTCCGTATTTCAAACTTCATTTCAACCACCATGTATAACAACAAAATCGAAATTGAGAAACAACCAGCAAATTCAGAAGACGCAAAGCATCTGTGGGGACTGACGGCAACAGAAGTCGAAACCAGTCGTAAACGCCACGGGATAAACGTCCTCACCCCTCCAGAACAAACGCCTTGGTGGGAACTGTATCTGGAAAAATATGAAGATCCCATTATTCGGATTTTAATCGTTGCCGCCCTCCTAGCGATGGCCATTGGCTTTGTCGATGGGGAATACATAGAAGGCTTAGGAATTTTAATCGCTATTTTTTTAGCTACTACTGTTTCCTTCATCAACGAATATAAAGCCACCCAAGAATTTAACATCCTCAATCAAGTCAATGATGAAGTCCCCGTGACTGTCGTCAGAAGCGGTATTTTTACCACCATTCCCAAAAAAGAGATTGTTGTGGGTGACATTGTACTTCTCGAAGCTGGAGATGAAGTCCCCGCTGATGGTGCTGTCATTGGTGCTGTTTCCTTTCAAATCAATGAGTCTAGCCTAACTGGAGAAACCCTTCCCGTCAGTAATGTAACAGCCCATCAACTGCAGAAAACTACCGTCAGTACAACTGCTTATGCAGCCGATCGCGTCATGCGAGGTACTATTGTGGTGGATGGCCATGGCATTATCGAAGTCATCGCCGTAGGAGACCAAACAGAAATTGGCACTACTGCTCGCGCCGCTGCCGGTCCCACTGAGGAAAAAACCCCCCTCAATCAACAATTGGAACGCTTGAGTCAACTGATTGGGGTGTGTGGATTAGTAATTGCTGTCTTTATCGGTACGGCATTGATATTCAGGGGAATTCTGCGAGGAGACTTCCAACTGAGCACTCAACAGTGGTATGTCACCAGTTTAGCGATCGCCAGCGCTACCATTGCCCTCATCAGAGTTTGGTTACCCATCTTCTATCAGGGAATCACCTTTGTCAAACCAGAAACGAAACTCCCAGCATGGCTAGAGCAAGATGGACTGCTAGAGTGGCTCAAAAGTATTACCCTAGGCGGATTGATTTTTGCAGCAGGATTAGGCATCGGTTCGCTCTGCCATTGGATACCCCCTGCTCCTCAACCCTGGATCACCACCGATGCCGCTACGGCTCTACTCACCTATTTTATGATTGCCGTTGCCGTCATTGTCGTAGCCGTTCCTGAAGGCTTACCCTTAAGCGTAGTCCTAAGTTTAGCCTATAGTATGCGAAGGATGACCCAACAAAATGCCTTAGTCCGTCAGATGCAAGCCTGTGAAACCATTGGTGCTACCACCGTAATTTGCTCTGACAAAACTGGCACCTTAACCCTCAATCAAATGCAGGTGAGTGAAGCCTGTTTTGCCCCAGATTTAGATTTGGTTACAGAAGCGATCGCCATCAATAGTACCGCCAACTTGCAACGGAGTTGTGACCTCGGTTTAGGCAAAGAAGAAGTCTGTGCCATCGGCGATCCCACAGAAGGTGCTCTCCTGCTGTGGTTAGACCAACAGAATCGCAATTATGAACCCCAACGAGAAAGGTTTCAAGTATTAAGTCAACTCACCTTTTCTCCCGAACGGAAATATATGGCCACATTGGGATATTCTCCCCGCTTAGAATTCCCCATTGTTCATATTAAAGGCGCGCCAGAAGTGGTGTTACCTCAATGCAGTCATGTCCTCACAGAAGCCGGAATCAAACCAATTCCTAGCCATAGCGCGATCGCCCACCAAATCCAAACCTATGAAGCCAACGGCATGAGAATTCTCGGCTTTGCCTATCGCGATCACTTAGCCCCTCTTTATACCCAAGCCGAAATCGAAATTGAACTCATCATCAGTCAAGGCTTGATCTGGTTAGGATTTGTCGCCATTTCTGACCCCATTCGTCCCGATGTTCCCAGCGCCATTCAAACCTGTCAATCGGCTCAAGTCGCCGTGAAAATCGTCACCGGAGATAACCCCAACACCGCAAAATATATCGCCCGTCAAATTGGATTAGTCACCGATCAAGATGGCCCTGAATGCTTCCTTACCGGCCAACAATTAGGAGAACTGGATGATGATGCAGCTCGCGCCGCCGTCCGATCCCTAAAAGTCCTCTCGCGCGCTCGTCCCGCCGATAAACAACGGTTAGTCAAACTCCTCCAAGAAAACGGAGAAGTGGTTGCCGTCACCGGCGATGGCACCAATGATGCTCCTGCCCTCAATCAAGCCCAAGTGGGATTAGCCATGGGACAAAACAGCACCTCAGTGGCGAAAGAAGCCAGCGACATTATTATTCTGGATCATTCCTTTAAGAGCATCGAAAATGCCGTCATGTGGGGGCGATCACTCTATCAGAATATTCAGAAATTTCTCCTGTTCCAGCTTACCATTAATGTCGCCGCTTGCGCGATCGCCCTACTGGGGCCTTTCATTAACATCAATCTCCCCCTCACCGTCACCCAGCTATTGTGGGTCAACTTAATTATGGATACCTTCGCCGCTCTCGCTTTAGCCACAGAACCCCCTAATCCCCAGGTAATGCAAGATCCCCCCCGCAATCCCAAAGCCTTTATCATTACCCCCGCCATGGCGAAACAATTACTGGGAGTTGCCTTTATCTTTCTAATCTTTTTTGTCGCTTTTCTCCTCTATATCCAAAAAGATGGCACTGTCAATACCTACGAACTCTCCCTATTCTTCACCACTTTTGTCATGGTGAATTGGTGGAACCTCTTCAATGCCAAATGCTTTGGTATCCAAGACTCCGTATTTAAAACTTTGACCAACAGCCCGGGATTTTTGATCATCTCCAGTGTGATTCTCTGTGGACAAATTCTGATTGTGCAATGGGGTGGTGATTTCTTCCGAACTGTTCCCCTATCCTTCACTGATTGGTTAATCATTTGGGGAGGAACTTCTATCGTTCTCTGGATCGGAGAAGTAGGCAGATTCTTCTCCCGCCTCACTCCCAAAACCTGGTAAAATTCATCTATTCAAAACGACGAGACCTTAACCCATGGCAAAAAAACGCATTGCGGAAATTCTGCGTCAAGGAAAAGCAGGAGATCGAGTCATTATTCAAGGCTGGGTACGCACAAAACGAGAACTGAAATCCTTTGCCTTTATTGAAGTGAATGATGGGTCCTCTTTAGCGAACTTACAAGTGGTTTTGAGTGAAGAAGTTCCTTACTATCAAGAACTGCTCAAATCCCTAACCACTGGCGCATCCCTACAAGCAGAAGGAGAGCTAGTGGCTTCTCCTGGAAAAGGACAACAGGTAGAACTCAAAGCGTCTAGTTTGGTAGTTTATGGTGAAGCCGATGAAACCTATCCTTTACAGAAAAAACGCCATTCGTTTGAATTCTTAAGAACTATTGCCCATTGGCGATCGCGAACCAATACATTAGGAGCCGTTTTCCGCGTCCGTAATGCCTGCGCCGCTGCGGTTCATGAGTTTTTTCAACAACGGGGGTTTTTATGGGTACACACGCCCATTATCACCGGCAATGACTGTGAAGGAGCCGGAGAATTATTAACCGTCACGGGATTCAATTTGGCAGAAATTCCTCGTACAGAAACTCAAGCCGTCGATTATTCCCAAGACTTTTTTGGTAAACCTGCCTATCTTACCGTCAGTGGACAATTAGAAGCGGAAGTCATGGCAATGGCGTTTGGCAATGTCTATACTTTTGGGCCCACATTTCGGGCTGAAAACTCTCATACTTCTCGCCATTTAGCTGAATTTTGGATGATTGAGCCGGAAATGGCTTTTTGTGACTTAGAAGGCAATATGGACTTAGCAGAACAGTTCTTAAAATTTGTGTTTCAGTTCGTCCTAGAAAAATGTCCAGAAGATATGGCTTTTTTTAACGAACGGATTAACGATACCGTTTTGGCAACCGCAGATAATATCATTCACAACGCCTTTGAAAGAGTCACTTATACTGAGGCGATCGCCCTCTTAGAAAAATCTCCCGATCCCTTTGAATTTCCCGTAAAATGGGGCTTAGATCTCCAATCAGAACACGAGCGCTATCTCGCCGAAAAATTATGCAAAAAACCCGTGATTGTCACCGATTATCCCCTGGAAATAAAAGCATTTTATATGCGTGTCAGTGACGATCAAAAAACAGTCCGCGCTATGGATGTCCTTGCTCCTAATATTGGCGAAATTATTGGTGGCTCCCAACGGGAAGAACGCTTAGAGATTCTCGAAAATCGAATGCGATCGCATCATATCGATCCCCAATCTCTCTGGTGGTATCTCGACTTACGTCGCTTTGGTACAGTACCTCACTCAGGCTTTGGTTTAGGCTTCGAGCGCTTGGTACAATTTATCACTGGTATGGGCAACATTCGGGATGTCATTCCCTTCCCCCGCGCTCCCCAAACCCTAGATTTTTAATCGGGTGGGGGGAGCTTAGCTGGGGAACTTTCACTTTTTAATGTGCCAACAGACACTTCAAGGGAGAAATCATCCAAGAATATTGATAAAACAACATCCAACCCTTACCCAATGAGATTAAAGACTTCCAGAATAAAGGATTGGTGATAATTTGAGGGGTACGAGTTGACAAACAGGCCGTAATGTACATAGGACAGAAACTACTCCAAATGAGGTGAGAGATCAGAGAGATGTAGTGATCGCGTAAAGCCAGCAGCGCCTTACAACTCCTTTGGTTACACCTTAAGAAATCTTTAGGAACCTATCAGACCGAGTTGTGCTACTCTCTTAACTGTATGGAAGCTGAGGAAAAGAAAACCGAATCGCTTCTTCCTGGTCTCCTCAAATCGAGAGTGGAGCAACCCAAGTCAGACCCAAAGTTCTCGGCGTTTCCTAGGGAGGAGCGCTCTCACTTAGACGATAAACTATGGAAATTGCGTCTGACTAACAGAAGACACCTGAATAACTGGCAACTTTGCTTGCTTGTCTCTAAGTGCTTCTTAAGCCATGTAGATTAAGATATTCATCTTTCTCTACTGTAAAGAATTGTATCACAACTTGATCCCCAGGGTCAAGAAAGTTTTCCGTACCTGGTTGTCCAGAGATCCCCCCTCTTTCGATAAGGGTAACTACAAGTCTAGGAGGTAGCCCGATTTAATCATTCCAAGCGGGATGAGAGAGGAGGGAGTCCATGACGCGCACGCCTCGGAGTTGATTGGTTAAAGGGAGGTGTCCTTTGGGAGCACTTAAGTCCCAAATGAATTCTTGGGGGTATCTTGTCCAGGTTTTGCCGGTTCTCCATTGGATTTTTGGCCAGAGCTGTTCCCAGTTTTTACCAAGGGAGAGCCAGAGCTCTCGTTGGACAGAAAAGCCAAATTTTCCTTCGGAGTAAACTACCCAGAGGGTGTCAATGGTGCGAAGATCGGTTTTGGGAAATTGATTGACTTCGGAGAAGTAGAGCCATTTGCGCTTAATGGCACTTTCTCCGGCTAGTTCACAGAGTTTAAGGAGGGTGAGGCGATCGCCTGCTTGGAAGTCCTGAGCTATTAACACCTGTTGCAGGGGAGTATAATCGATATCGCGATCGCTGTGCAATGGCACCATCCCCCGGGGAAAGTGGGTTTCCAGAAACTGTTGCGCCTGAGCAGAACCACACTGTCTTAACATCAGAAAGGCTTTTCCCTGTACCATTGTCGGACAGTAACGATGGCTGCCATTCTCCCGCCCCTGAGTAGAATTTAGCAAAAACTCCATCAGCACTTGTTCTCCCGCCATTCCCAAGGTACTCAGAGTTTCAATCGTTTTGAGTTGCGTTTTCGGAGCAGGCGACGAGAGCGCGGTAGTCAATTGTTGGAGATCAGTAAGTTCAGGCACAGAAACACAAATTAAATCGTTCATCCCTAATCGGGATTTATTGTACCAGGTTCTGCCCATCTCTAAGGCAGTGCCCGATTAAGTCCATTGACTGTGACCAATGGATTAAGGATTGATTAGAGGATATTTATGGATTTAGGCGTGGATTGCCCCCACCTCCACAAATTTGAGATTATAATTTGTTCGTATAATTTACAATTTATCCTAGGGTTACACTCTGTATGCTCCAACGCAAACGGAGAGAATTAGGTTTTACACTTACTGAGCTATTAGTGGTCATTGCCACGATCGCCACTCTAATGACCCTAGCCATACCAAGTTATCTACAATTTTTGAGGCTACAGCGCTTGGGGGTGGCGAGGGAACAGATTCATCGCGCCTTACAGGAAGCTCAACGGAATGCAAAGCGCGATAAAGTGGTTTGGCAGGCAAGTTTCCGCAATGCTCCCCATGCTCAGTGGGTGGTTCATCAACGATTACCTGGGGGGAGTAACTTGAACTCCTTAGCCTGGCAAGATCTAGACCGCGATATAATCATCATTGATGGGAAAGATCAAAACGAAACCACCTTTTATCAACACTCCAGTGGGGTAAATGAGGGGATTTGGCGAGAGCAGTTTAATCATCACGGACATCCTCATGGACAGTTAGGCCGAATTACGATAGGGTTTCAAGATAGCGATCCCAAGAATAAGCGACGACCTTTGCGCTGCGTGGTTGTCTCCACTTTATTAGGGGCAATGCGGACTGCCCACGAACGACCCACAAAGCAGGAGGGTCGGTATTGTTATTAAGGATTGGGTTAGTCACTCCATCAGTATATGACTCTCCCAATACAGCTTTTTCTTGATGTTTTACATTTTGCGATACAATCTGACTGGCGATCGCCTAACTCATCCCCCATAACCCAACCTTGGAAAACCCTACTCAGTCTGCCCCTATGCCTAGGCTTATTGCCAACCCCAGGAAATGCCCAAATCATACCCGATCGCACCCTACCTCAAAACACCCTCATGTTGGCCCAAATGCTCCGGTAGGTCTTACCCCCACATTAGACCTTAACTATCAAAATCCCTTCAACTTCCAAGATATCCAATTATCGGGTAAAGCCTCTGTGGATGTCAGTGGCCCAGGAGGCGGCAATATTGCTATTCAGGCAAGACAAGTGACTGTTGGGGGAGGATCGGCCATAGTGAGCATTACAGAAGGACGAAACCCTGGTGGAACGATTGCAGTCAATGGCTCGGAATCTATATCATCTTTTGGGAACCTCCCCAGAGGGAATTCCCAGTGCTATCTTGAGTGAAACCATCAACCTGGGGTCTGGTGGTGATATTATTCTCAACACTCATCAGTTGATCGTACGAGATGGGCAGTTTAGAGGAGTAGTAGAGATTAATACACCAGAAGTCGATCCCTCCCAAAGTCTGATTGATTTGCCCCAGGGGATACAACGCCCGAATCAAATTGAGCCAATTTGCCGTCCAGAGTGGGATTCAGAAACTCCCCGCCTGACGCAAACGGGGCGGGGTTTACCGTCAACTCCAGCCCAACTGCTCGATCTTCCTGGGTCATTGGTGGATTTTATTACTCCTTTACCCACTTCAACTCAGGGAAATTCCTGGGGAAATAGCGATCGCTCTCGACCCTCCTCTCCTACTGCTGAAGTCATCTCTGCCACCGGATGGGTAATCAATGCACAAGGAAAAGTTTTCTTAACAGCAATTTCCAAAAATATCACCCTCCACCCCCCTATTTCTCCTGATGCAGAATGTCCACCTAAAAATTGAGGCGATTCGTCTTCAAGGGAAACGGCAAAATGTTGCAAATCTTAATAAATTCTGGAGCAGTTTAGGTAAACCTTTAACTGGATCGATCAGAGGTGACTTACAGCATAATAGTCTAGTTAGCCTGCTTTCAGGACTCAGGGTTAGCGTGAAGGCGGTGCTATATCGATATCCTTCATTATGTTTTGCAACTGTTTTTTGGTATAAGAGTTAATCAATAATGGTGTAATCAGATCGGGGATTACAGCGATATTATGGGATTGACACGCTTGATTGAGCCAATGCAACATTACCTTATCTACCTGATTAGACATTAATTGCTCAGATTCAGGGACATCAGCCATCAAGATTGGTTCATCTTGGTGCTTTCCTGGTTTTTGAACCACAAAACCTGCTTTGTAAAGAATGTAAATCGCCGATCGAATTTCACCGCGAGTGTGGTTATGTCCAAAGGTTTCAATCAAATATTCAAACTCTTCGCTTCTTGTAAAATTTTCGGGAAAACGATCCTTAATTTTAGTGAGGGCATCCCACAGAAAAGAAGACTCACAAGCTCGCCATCCTTTTTTACGCAAAAAACGCTTATAAAGATCAATGGTAGGTTCTGTGATAGAATGCTCTGGCGAATTGCTGCCAGATATCACTGAGCTACTCTCAGCAACTGTGTTTAAGGTTTTAGCGTGCCAGATTTGCTTAACTTGATATAAACTAACAATTTCAGGCGCACTCTGAAGAAATTTCATAAATCCACTAAATCCGAGATCTCGTTCATCAAAGGCTGAGTCTAGTTCAAGCATCTCATTTTTGAGCGTAGAGAGATTAGCGCCATCAGGAAATTTATCTAAAACACGCTCTAATAAATCCAGAGCGTCTTCACGCAATTGTGTGGTTTTCTCGGATGAAGGGATTTCGTCAATATAAATAAACCGATTACAAGATTTCATCACTGCTTCACTGAGTGCAGATCTAGGTCCTACTCCAACTACAGATTTTCCTAATTCTCGTAAGCGTCGAAATAAAGGTGAGAAATCAGAATCTCCAGTAGCAAGAACAACCCACTCTAAATCAGGAATTCGAGCGACATACTCCATAACATCAACAACAATTTGAATGTCAGCAGAGTTTTTCCCTTTGACAGGATGATAAGCGTGAACAAACTCAAAGCCGAGTAGGTTGAGTTCTGTTTGACGCACGCTGACTGAGGGAATGCTAAAATCTCCATAAGCTCGACGGACAACTACTCGTCCCAGTTCGTTAGCGCGTTTGAGCAGAGTTTCTCCCCCATCTGCTTTGAGCCAGCCTGAGAGATTTTCAACATCTAGGAAAATGGCGACTTTATCTGCCATAGAAAAATGTTACTTACTGTGAGATGACTCAGAGCACTTTTGTGTAATATAACCCAAGGGACTAACGATGGTGATCATGCAGGTATGGTAATCAAAGTATTTGTGACGGGGGGAACAGGTTTTGTGGGGGGCAATTTGGTGCGATCGCTCTTAGCCAAAGGCTATAATGTTCGTGCCTTAGTCCGCCTCAGCAGTCGTCTTGACACTCTTGAGGGACTCGACTTAGAAACCGTGGTAGGAGATTTCCATAGTCCTAATTTAGCCGCCCAGATGAAAGGCTGTCAAATTTTATTTCATTGTGGCGCAAAATACTCTCTCTGGCAACGCGACAAAAAAGTTCTTTACGACGATAATGTCATAGGAACTCGCCAGATTTTCGCGGCGGCTCGTGCGGCTGGAATTGAGCGCACCGTTTACACCAGTTCTGTGGCTGCCATCGGTGTAGGCAAGGGAGGAATCTCGGTAGATGAAACTCATCAAAGTCCTTTGGGTGAATTAATTGGAGCTTACAAAAAATCTAAATATCTTGCGGAACAAGAAGCCTATCAAGCCATTAAACAAGGTCAAGATATTGTGATTGTCAATCCTAGCACGCCTATTGGCCCTGGCGATCACAAACCTACGCCAACAGGAGAAATTATTCTCCGTTTTTTGCGGCGAAAAATGCCTGCCTATGTTGATACTGGACTGAACTTTATCGATGTGCGAGATGTGGCAACGGGTCATATTCTGGCGTTAGAAAAGGGCAAAACTGGCGATCGCTACATTCTCGGCTATCAAAATCTTACCCTCAAAACCTTCCTAGAACAACTCGCCACCCACACCTCCCTTCCCGCACCCACCCACACCCTACCCCAATGGCTTCCCCTGAGCCTAGCCTGGAT
>CAZTRW010000067.1:0-18440 GCA_964616725.1 uncultured bacterium | reverse complement strand
ATCGAATCCCGTATCCGCGCTTTGTATGAACTCTCCTCCGCTGATTGCTTTCATCAGTACAGTCGCTGTCTGTCAGCCAACCACCTTACTCCAGCAGGCTCTTAGGCAATGGAGTGCTATGGATCAAGAACTGTTAGTGGTTGTTGATCAAGCACAATTGCCTGTGGGAGGAATTCAAGTGTCTCAATGGCTTCCCTACTGGTGTGCTCATCCCTCTGAAGGAGTCCATCACGTATCCCTACTGATGCTTAACCCGCCGCTGACAGAGATTTTTCCCTCGGTTCTAGAGCCAATTGAATCTGTGCCTAGGGACTTAGAGTTATGTCATTTTCTGGAACAATTGTATCGAGCTAATCCGTTAGTTCCTTGTCATTATGCTGTGGTGAACTCAGAAGGGCAATTTTTGGGCTTGTTGGATCGGAAACGAGTGTTACAATATGCTTTAGAGCAGGACTGTTCCTGTCCCGTAGTTATGGCAGTTAATGAGGGATCTTCCGGTCAGAATCTACGGTTTTTATCCAATGTGAATCTCTGCGAGCTACCAGTGGGTTCTCCTGGTGAGTCAGATAATTTTCAGATACACATGCTGCTCGATCAAATTAGTGATTTGGCAAATGAAAGCCGCAAAAAGGATCGGGTTTTAGCCTATATTAGTCATGCCCTAAAAACTCCGATTACAGGGATTTTAGGTCTATCTAATTTGTTGAAAAATCAACCTGCTTCTCCTTTGTATCCCCGACAACAACAGTATGGGAATTTGATTCATCAAGGAGGACGAAAATTGCGGATGATGATTGATGATATAGTGAATTGGACTCAGTTGGAACTGGGAGAAGTGAAGCTGAATCGATCGCCTGTAGAGATGAGGCGAGTGTGCGATCGCACCTTAGCTTCTTTCCAAGATTTAGCTCAAGATTTTTCTCCTACACCTGTGCTCAAGATTAGTCAAGATCCGACAGTCACTGCGGTGATCGCGGATGAATTTTGGTTACGATATATGGTCAATCGTCTGTTATCGTATCATTTATGGACTAGCCGCGAGGATAGAACTCATCCCTTACGCGATCGCCAAGATAACTCTACTTCCCTGGAACTCAAAATTCAATCTCAAGGATCTTTTTGGGTAAGCTTATGCATTCTAAATCCTCAATTAAAAACCCCTGTAAATTTAACCCCTTGGTTACCTGTTTTGAGACCATCTTCCCCCACCAATTCTGTGAGTTGGGAATTGGGATTAGTAGTCGTTGGTCGATTGGCTCAACTGCACGGAGGGGATTTAATGTGCTCTACAACAGAAGCAGACGGTAGTGATTTTACCTTGGTATTACCCTCTCAATTGTTGCCTCCTGAACCCAACTTAGAACTGGGTAACTCCTTCCCCGAAAAATTAACTATTTTATGCTTATCTGTCGGTAAACCTCAGTCGGGAAATTATCAAGAGTGGGTGCGTGGATGTCATGCCTTAAAAGGAAAAGATTGTCGCCTCTTAGAAGCGGATGATTTAGAGCAAGCCGCGCTCTTAGCGAAGGTGTGGCATCCCCATGTTTTGGTGTTTAATGATGGAGGAACGGATGATATTAGGAGGGATTTACACTATTTAAGTCAAGCGGAATCTCTCAGGGATTTACCGCTGGTCACTTTGAGCCAATCGACAACAGCGATCGCCAATCAAATTCCCGGATTATCCGTTTATCCCTGCTTGGTTTCTCCCGATTCGGAACTAGCAGTTTCCACCCTATTACAAGTAATTAAAATTGCCGCCAATAGTGCCAGTGGTTGGTAAAATCAAGTTTTCTAGAGTACAGGATCTTCTCTTTCAGAAGGTCAGCCATTAAAATAAAACCAATAGCTATGGGAAATGTAGTAGTAATGAACCAGATAATCTCAACGGCGCTGGTATGGCTGAGTCTGAGTCTAGCCGCCCCTGCTGCGGCAGAAAACTTGGAAGATCTCCGACAACTCCTCTCTTCTAAACAATGTCCGATGTGCGATCTCAGTCAGGCTGGATTAGGGATGGCACAGTTACAGAATGCTGACTTAACGGGAGCGAATTTAAGTTTTGCCAATCTGGATCGGGCTAATTTAGTTCGTGCTAACTTGAGTGGGGCAGATCTCACCGGCGCTCTGTTATACAAAGCTGATTTAAGGGGAGCCAATTTAAGTGGCGCGAATCTGGCTGGGGTAAATTTGATGGGGGTGGATTTATCCTATGCCGATTTGAGAGGCGCGAATTTTGCTGGGGCAAATTTGACAGGAGCGTATCTGGCGAATGCTCAAATTGAGGGCGCAATTTTAAATACTGCTATTCTCAATGGGGTGATTGATTTACCCGGAGGAGTGTTGGCGGTAGAAGATTATTACCGTTTGGCGTTTGCAGATGCTCGCTTGGGGAATCATCAAGGAGCGCTGGAAAAGCATAGTTTAGCTCTCCAACTCGATCCTAATTTTGCTCCGGCGTATTTGGGGCGAGGGGTAAGTCGTCTGCAAATGGGCGATGGTGCCGGGGCGATCGCCGATTGGAAAATTGCTGGTGTAATTTTTGAAACTCAGGGGAATGAGCAGGGACTACAAACCTCTCAACAGTTTATCGAAGTCACAGAAAAAGCGATCGCCGAAAGCAAAAAAAATCGACGGCGCGGAGGCTTTATGTCCATTGTCAACCAACTTGCCCCCATGTTGCTACAATTTTTACTCTAAATAGCACAATGTCCCCTATTGGACTTATTTCATCAATTTACCAGCAAGCCGCAGTCTGGCTAGTTCAACAAACTTGGGGTTGATGTCACAGGCGATAAAATTTCGCCCCAACCGTTTACAAACCACAGGAACTGTACCACTACCACAAAATGGGTCAAAAACCACATCTCCCTGTTGAGAACTTGCGAGAACCAATCTCTCAATTAGCTTCTCAGGCTTCTGTACCGTGTTGAGCAGTTCACGACTAACCAGCTCTTTCGATTTATAGGTTAATTGTTTGATGTCTCCCCAAACATCCCCAGGATTTTTGCCATCCTCATTAAACTTTGTTTTCGAGTAAGTGCCATTTTTTACTGATGGCACCTTTTCGCAACGTCGTCTATGCTCGAGTTCAACCAACTGTGGCACTCGAATATCATCCAAATTGAATGTCGGATTTCCTTTGGAAAAATAGCAAATAATATCGTAGTTGTTAGTGTAGGACTTTCTGCCCTGCCCTAAACGACTGGGTTGATACCAGACTATCTTGGAGTTGAGCGTCAGATAGGGTCGGTAGTCAATAAAATCTACGCAAGTAGGTTTGCCAAAAAGATACAAAACACCACCCGCCTTCAGGATGCGGCTAAATGCCTTGATCAACTCAAGATTAAAGGTCTGAATATGAGGAACCCTGTCCCATTCGTGAATGGTGGCATGATAAGGGCCGTCACAAATGACGAGATCTATGCTACTGTCTGGTAAAGCCTCAGTGGTATCTAGAGCATCAGCTAGCAAGATGTCATTCTTTTGTAGATTTGGCATTTTTCATCACATCCTGTGTGGGTAGTGAATGATTGATCAATTACCCCCGATCGCTAATCAGTTCTTCCTCTGGCGATTCCTCCTCCAGTAACTGATTAGAGGATTGTCTGCTTTGCTGTGCTAGGATACCATACTTTGGTGCAAATACCAGGGTTAAAACAAAGATGAGCGTAAGGAGTACAACAATACTACCGCCTGTCGAGAGGTCAAAGTGATAGCTGACATAAGTACCGAGCACGCACGATAATACACTACTAACCCCTGAAATCCCTAGCATTTGATCGAAGCGATCGGTGAGTAGGTAGGCGATCGCCCCCGGTGTCACCAGCATCGAAATCACCAGGACAATCCCCACCGTCTGGAGTGCCGTTACAATGGTCAATGCCAGCACCGAGAGCAAAGTGTAATACATGAATTGGGTATTAAGACCGATCACCTGAGCATGATTGGGGTCAAAACAAAATAGCAGTAAGTCCTTGCGTCGGAGCAGAATCACCACCAGCGTCATCACTCCAGCCATTAAAGTTTGAATGATATCTGTCTGGGAAATACCCAAAACATTGCCAAATAGAATGTGAAATAAGTCAATATTACTGGGTGTTTTCGTCACCAGCACCAATCCCAGGGCAAAAAAACCGGTAAACACCACCCCAATCACCGCATCTTCCTTCAAGCGGGTTTTCGATTTTACATAGCCGATCGCTACCACAGAGCCAAAGCCAAACAAAAAGGCACCCACCGCAAAAGGAATCCCTAACGCATAGGCAACCACCACTCCCGGCACTACGGAGTGAGAAACCGCATCTCCCATCAAGGACCAGCCTTTGAGGGTGATATAGCAAGAGAGCACAGCACAAACCAATCCCACAAAGGCACTCACCCAGATAGCTTGCACCAAAAATGGGTATTGCAACGGTTCAACTAACCAATTCCAAACATTCATACTTCTAACTCCGATGATGGGGACAGGGGTTGAGGCATGCCTGGGGTTGGCAAGCTGGTGAGTGGTAAGCCGCCGAAAGTCATGGATAGGTTATCCGCCGTAAAGGTTTCGGCGGTAGTACCAGAAGCGAGAATGGTACGATTGATCAAAATGACGCGATCGCAAAATGTCGCAATCGAACTCAGATCGTGGGTAGACACCAAAATCGTGTGCCCCTCCTGCTTCAACTGCATCAGCAATCCCACAATCCGCTTTTCAGTTTTCACATCCACCCCCGTAAACGGCTCATCGAGCAAAATCACTTTACCTTCTTGTGCCAATGCCCGCGCCAGAAAAGCCCGTTTCCGTTGTCCGCCAGACAATTCCCCGATCTGGCGATCGCGAAACTCCGTCATCCCCACCCGCTCCAGACTTGCCATCACCAGTCGCCGATCCTTCGATTGGGGAATCCGTAGCATATTCATATAGCCATAGCGCCCCATCATCACCACCTCAAACACACTCACCGGAAAGTTCCAGTCCACCTCATCCGATTGGGGCACATAAGCCATCAGTTGTTGCTTTTGCGCCTTCTGTACTGGCAAACCACCGATCCGAATGCGTCCCTGATTGGGCTTTAAAAACCCCATAATGGACTTGAATAAGGTGGATTTGCCACCGCCATTGGGCCCCACCAAACCCGTGATGGTGCCCGGTTCAACGGTGCAACTGGCATTGTATAACGCCAATCGCGCATTGCTGTAAGTGACATTAAGGTTGTCTACAATAATTTCGAGACTTTGAGACATGGGGACAAACTCCTAAATTAAAGTTTAATTACGCGCCTTTGCGCCCGCTAGCAAACCGTTGGTGATGGTGCGAGCATCGTACTCCAACAAGTCTATGTAGGTTGGAACCGGGCCATCTTCTGTGGAGAGAGAATCGACATACAAATTGCCCCCAAACCGTGCTCCAGTCGTTTTGGCAACCTGTTTCTGCCCTTCATCACTAACGGTAGTTTCACAAAAAATGGTGGGTACATTATTGGCCTTGACTTTCTCAATCACCGATTGCACTTGTTTGGGGGTGAACTGTTGCTCGGCATTGATGGGCCACATATAAATTTCCTGCATCCCGTAGTCTCGCGCTAGATAGGAAAAGGCTCCTTCACAACTGACTAAAAAACGTTGATGGGCAGGTACTTGGGCTAGATCGGTGCGGAGTTGTTGATCGATCGCCCTTAGCTTCTCACTGTAAGCTTTGGCGTTGGCATTGTAAGTCTCTGCATTCTCTGGATCGAGTTCTATAAAGGCTTGGCGAATATTTTCAACGTAGATCAGCGCATTTTGGGGCGACATCCAGGCATGGGGATTGGGCTTGTCTGTGTAAGGACCTTCGGCGATCGGAATCGGTTCAATTCCCTCCGTGAGCAACACTGATGGCACCTCTTTGAGATTGCCTAGAAACCGCTCAAGCCATCGCTCTAGATTCATGCCATTGTATAATATTAAATCGGCGTTTTGCGCCTTGGTTAAATCACTGGGGGTCGGCTCGTAACCGTGAATTTCGGCACCAATCCGTGTAATCGACTCCACAATTATCTTGTCTCCCGCGACGTTACGCGCCATGTCTGCTAGTACCGTGAAAGTAGTCAGCACTACTTTCTTTCCCTCCTCCTTTGACTCAGTTGCTGCCATAGGACTGGAAGCGTTACTGGGTGGGGTTGAGGTGGTTACTGGTTGAGGCTTACATCCACTCAGCCCAGCTCCAAGCAACACCCCCAACAGGCTAATTTGGTAGTGTTTCCAACCGATCCAGCCTCTACTGAAAAGGACTTTGTAGCCCATGATTGTATCTCATAGTTTTTTCATTTTTATCATTCTACCATACAGGAGAGACAAAAATGAAAAAACTATGAAAGGTTGATCTCACTGATCATACTAGTGGTTATACTAGTTATTTCAGATAAAAATGAGACAATTTTTGAGGGTTGACCCTCTATCCCCCTTTCATGTCGGCGATAGCCGATACCCCTTTCTCCCATTCATTCTTAATTGAGCTGTGGAGGTGAAAAGCTTTTTAAATCCTTCTCCTGTTAAAGACTTAGAGCAAGCTTTAGGATGGTACATTATCTATGCACAGATTTTGGCTCTTATTGAACCTAGTCGTTGGTTGTATATGGCAATTCTTCAGAGTGTATTTATGGATTTTTTCTGAGAAATTGCCAAAGTTAATCGTGAATGTTAATCAAATAAAAATATTGACGTTTAGTCTAAAGGGTGAGGAGGTTATGCAATGGATAGATTCAATTTTTATGGAAAAAGCATTGAAAATATCTTGAAAAAGCACGCATCGATTCCTTACGATTATGGTGATATTGACGAATCTGTAATTATTGATCGCGATCGCAATCATTTTTTATTGTTTGATGTGGGTTGGCAACAAGGTCGTCGTGTCCATGGCTGTATTACCCATGTGCAAATTATTGAGGGAAAAATTTGGATTCAACGGGATGGGATTGAAGAGGGAATTACTGAAGAGTTGTTAGAAGCTGGAGTACCTAAGTCAGACATTGTACTAGGGTTTCATCCTCCAGAAGTGCGTCCCTATACAGGGTATGCGATCGCCTAACTTTTCGGCTAGATTGTCTGACTTCACCAGTAGTGTCACAATTAGCTTATTCGTTTTATCTCTCTGTCTGGTAACCCTGATGTCTCACCCAACCTTAACTGTAGCTGAAAATATCAGCTTTGAAGAAGCGATCACCTTCACCCAAACCTTTCTTTCTCTTCTGGAAACCGAAGAGTTAACCGAATCGGAGATCAAAACCATAATCACCCAATTAGTCCAAAGTGAAAATGGAGCCAGAGGATTTTTCGTTACCTATCTGACCGATCAACGGCCATTAGGCGATCGCCCCAGCCCTGGAATCATCACAGGACTGCAAACTTCCCCCGCTGTGGTGAGCGAATTATTAGTCAAAAATATCGCCATGTCCACCGCCATGGCGATCACCCATCACAGAAATAATAATGAAGCGATGGGGAACAGTTCCCAACGAGTGCGATCGCGCAGCCTGAACTTAAGCCAACAGCTCCAACTCTCTCAAATCAAAGAATACGCCCAGCACCTCTACGACAGCGCCAAAAACGGCACGGGCAACTATCAATCTTTCCTAGAGCGATGGGGATATGATGATGAACAAAAACAAGCTATTCAAACTACCTTAGAAGAGATGCTTTTGTCCTAGGAACCCCTTCCCGGAAACAACTCGACCCCCAAAACCATCGGATCACATAACTCCACCTGAGTAAATGATCAGACCAGGCTGAGAACCCTATCCTCTGTTAATCGGAGTTTCTCCATGAACAAATCCTATCTCATACTCATCTCTACGATAGCCGCTGCGATCGCCACCTTTCCTGTCCTCAGCAGCTATGCCCAAAGCCTCCAAAAAACCATCAGCCCAGGCTTTTCACCTATGGAATTTACCGGCAACTCCGGCGGTTCCACTGCCAGTTCCTGTGGTAATTTAGCGCCAGTCCCCAACGTCACCATCACCGTCACCGCCGACACCTCGATTTACTTCCGTCTCCAGAGTGCCGGCAAACCCACTCTTAAAATCGACGGTCCCGGAGACTTTGACCTCTGCGTCCCTGCCCATGATGGATCAACAATAGAAATTCCCGGTCAATGGCCAGCAGGACAATATCATGTCTTTGTGGGAGATCTTGCAGGTGGCTCTCACAGCTATACCCTCAAAATCGCTAACCAATGATGGCGGGATTTGAGTCGGTGATTGGCCAACCGCAAGCTGTCAGGCTCTTAAGTCAGGCGATCCGTAAAGGCCGAATTGCCCCTGCCTATCTCTTGGTTGGGCCAGAAGGGATTGGCAAGCGTCTTGCCGCTACCTGCTTTGTCCAACAGTTGTGTTGCCCAGATGCTTGTGCCCAGAGCCGCTCTCGTGTACAACACCAGATTGCCCACCGTAACTATCCTGACCTGTTATGGGTAGAACCGACCTATCAGCATCAGGGGCAACTGCTATCGCCGACGGAGGCTCAAGCACAGGGAATACAACGCCGTGCCACTCCTCGGATTCGGATTGAGCAAATTCGAGAAATTACGCAGTTTCTCAGTCGTCCCCCTCTGGAATCTTCTCGCTCTTGGGTGGTGATTGATCGGGCAGATCAGATGGCTGAAGGGGCGGCTAATGCGCTGTTGAAGACGTTGGAAGAACCGGGTCAGGGTACGATTGTGGCGATCGCTGCTTCTGAGGCAGCCCTGTTACCAACGATTACCTCTCGCTGTACCCGCATTCCTTTCTATCGCCTTTCTCCAGAAGCTATGGCTGAGGTATTACTGTCTAAGGGTTATGGTGAAATCCTCAATCATCCTACGGTGATGAGATTAGCCCAGGGTAGTCCTGGAGAGGCGATCGCTGCTTTTGAGCAATTACAAGCTTGCCCTTCAGAAATCCTCACTACTCTGGAGCAGTTACCCAAACATCCTCGACACCTCCTTGAACTTGGTCATAAAATTCATCAAACCCTAGACCCACCAACCCAACTGTGGTTAATCGGTTATCTCCAGCACCACTACTGGCAACGGTATCGCTCTCCTCAGTGGCTCCAACCCCTAGAACAAGGCCGTAGCGCTCTCCTGAGTTATGTGCAACCGCGATTAGTCTGGGAGGTGACTTTATTAGCTTTGGGGGCTTTGTTGTAATTCATTCCCCAGCGATCAGGGTAAACCCTCCGGAAACTGACTGGCATTTCTGTAAAACGGGAAAGCTTTCCCGAAAAAGATCTCTAAAACAGATCATAATCACCCAATCAGGGGATGTTTTTTATTGATCCCCTCTATCAGACTAGGGGGAGTGGTTCTTGCCCTCCTTCACCTTGTGCCCATGTTACCGTGGTCTAAATCTTCACCACCATCAATCCTCAACCATCGCGGATGGATGATTCTGTGTTGGCTGCAAATTTTGGTGACTGTGGGATTAACAGGCATCTTATTGTCTCCATCTTCTTCAAGTTCACCGATCGCTTCTGAGAGAGGAGCGAGAGTGCCAAAACAACTGACAACGGATCAACTCTTTGCCGATCCTGACGCGCTCGGCGCGATCGCCCTAGGAGTCGCCGAAGGAACTCGTACCCCCAATGGTGGGTATACACCTCTCTACTTTGGGCATACTGATCCTGGCAATGCTCAACACAACCTGGGTACCTTTGCTTATCAACATGGCGCTTATTCTCCCGAAGAGGCAGATCAAAAGCAATTGGCACGAATCCAGCCTTGGGTAACTCAACTGCAAACGGAAGCGAACACTTTGGGAGTTCCCCTGGGAACTTTTGAACTGGTAGCTGGTATTGACTTAATGAATCAATCTCCTCAAGCAGCATTAAATTATATCAAATATCTTAAAAATTGTCAAGTCTACCAACCCACCCCACAAAAAGCTGTTCTCTGTGCTCGCATCCGTTCTTTTGTCAATCCCCGTACAGGACAATTAGAAGCAGGAGGGTTAGGATCTGAGCGCACGGCAGTTCAGCAAGATCAACAGCGTCGGATTCAAGCAATTGAACAGGTGCTGAGATGAGGGCGATCGGCTTTTGACTCAGTTACTCTATCTCATCAGAACTGATTAATCGATCATTATCCAACCAGTCTTCAAGGGATTGACTCATCACCAACTCAAAACCCTCTAAAGATGGAATCGTCACAGCTTCCACCAGAAGACTCTGGAGAAGATCAAGATTCCCTATCCCAGAAACAGTTTCCCTCAAAGACAAAGGAATTTCGCCAAAGCGCACTTCAAGAATTCTCAGCACCGCTTCCTGTCTTCCTTCCTGTCTTCCTTCCTGTCTTCCTTGCTCCAGCCCCCGTGCAAGTCCTCTTTCTTCCCAATCCGTAAAAAACAGACTCAGATTTTCCTTAGTGTCTAAACCCATAGATTCCACCACCCGCTGAAACTCTTTTTCTTCTTGCTCATTCAAACGTAAATACGTGCCAATAAAACCAGAGATAAACTCCATCTTATCCGGGTCTGGCTTCAGTGTTACCAGTAGGCGCAAGCACTCTGCCTTTACCCTGGGACGTTCTGATGGTGCTATTCTCATTTTAGCCATCAGCGCTGAGGCTAGGGGGTTTTGTCGTCCTAAAAAGTCCCTCCAGTTGAGGCGATTGAGTTGAATGCCGATAAAACGAAAGGAAAGGATATCACAATCTGGGAAGTTGATGGTATAAGTATTTTCCTGCTCTTGAAAGGGTTCGTCAAAGGTAAATAGGGCGATAGGATAAATGGGTAGGCGATACTTTTCATGGAGACGAGCGAAATAATGAAACATCCGCTCCCGAAAATCTTGTTCCGTATAGGCTTTAGACTGAGATTCTACGTGAACCAGAAAGCAAGTGGGCCGATCGCGAAAGGACAGACGCGCGACGATATCGGCCACTTTTTTCTTCCCTGTCAGTAGGGGACTGAAAACTTCGCGTACAGTTTCTGTTGGTTCTAGGGTTAACTCAGTGGGATCAGCGTATTGCAGGACTTGGGGGACAAATAACTCTAGAAAGTCGAGAAAAAAGAGGGAGAGTAGTTCTTTGAAAATTGCGTCATGATCAATAGGAGGAGTCATGATGATGGATTTGATGCAGTCAATTGAGGATAAATAACAATGGTAGTGCAATGGTAACGGTTCTAGATCAACAAAGAATGGTACAGGAATTAAATCAGATGATCTCTATGGGATTGATCTCTATGGGATTGTACGATCGCAGGGGAATGTGTTGGGGGATTCTCCTCGGTTTACGGGAGTACTGGTGAAGCATTATCCCACTCACCGGCACTGAAACAATTGCATTTGCTTGAGATCTCCTGATTCTCCCTGTACCTGGTCATACCAAAGGTCACAGTGTCTTACTGTATAATCATCAGTTTCTCTTTACTGGAGACCATGCCTTCATTACTTTGCCAATCGTGAAACGATGCAAAATCAGTTACATCAGTGGATTGAGTGGATGCAGAAAGTGGCGTGAGGGAGTTGCTGGATTTAGGGAAAATAGGATAGGCTATCAACTTAATTCTAGACTCAGCCTTGTTTTAGCTATGAATTCCCCATCAGATTTTCTTAGTGTTCTGAATCCTTCACAACGAAAGGCAGTTGACCATGTGTGCGGGCCGATGCTGGTAGTGGCGGGAGCAGGATCGGGAAAAACTCGTGCGCTGACCTATCGGATTGCTAATTTGATTTTACGACATCGAGTTGATCCAGAACAGATTTTGGCGGTGACGTTTACGAATAAGGCGGCGCGGGAAATGAAGGAGCGAATTGAGCGATTGTTTGCTCAACAGTTGGCGGGGAAGATGATGGGAAGAGAGTGGGATGATTTGGGGGAAGGGGAGCAGGTGCGGGTGCGATCGCAGATTTATCATGAGTATATTAAACCTTTGTGGGTGGGAACGTTTCATGCTTCCTGCGCTCGCATTTTGCGCTATGATATCGACAAATATCAAGATGAAAATGGCAGGCGTTGGGATAAGCATTTTTCGATTTTTGATGAGTCTGATGTCCAGAGTTTGGTCAAAGAGATTGTCACTCAAGAGTTTAATTTAGACGACAAGCAATTTAATCCTAAATCCGTGCGCTACGCCATTAGTAATGCCAAAAATCAGGGCTTTTCTCCCCAAGATCTCCAGCGAGAACAACCCAATTATCGCGGCAGAGTGCTTGCTGAAGTCTATGCCAGTTACCAGAAACGATTGGCGGAAAATAATGCTCTGGATTTTGATGATTTGATTCTTGTGCCGGTTTATTTGTTCCGTCAAAATGAGCAAGTATTAGCCTATTGGCATCATAAATTTCGGCATATTTTGGTTGACGAGTATCAGGATACAAACCGAACTCAGTATGATTTAATTCGGTTGTTAGCCACTGGGGGGGTTACTTCTAGTGAGTATAAAAATTGGCAAAATCGCTCAATTTTTGTGGTGGGAGATGCGGATCAGTCTATTTACAGCTTTCGGATGGCAGATTTCACCATCTTGATGGATTTTCAAAAGGATTTTGGCGATCGATTACCAGATGATCGCACGAAAACTTTGGTTAAATTAGAGGAAAATTATCGCTCGCGAGAAAATATCTTGCAAGCCGCTAATAAACTGATTCAAAATAATCAAGAACGGATTGATAAGGTTTTACGTCCTACTCGCAGTACTGGGGTACCGATTGTCTGCTATCAAGCGGCTAATGAGGTGGATGAGGCAGAATATGTGGTGCGTCAAATTCGCCAAATTGTCCAAAATCAATCGGAATTTTATTGGGGAAGTTTTGCAATTTTATATCGCACGAATGCTCAATCCCGTACTTTTGAGGATATTCTGGTGCGACAAGGTATTAAGTATCGGATGGTGGGAGGATTAAAGTTTTATGATCGCAAGGAAATTAAGGATGCGTTGTGTTATTTGCGATTTTTAGTGAATCCAGCCGATGGTGTCAGCTTGCTCAGGATTATTAATACGCCTCGGCGAGGTATCGGGAAAGCAACGTTAGATCGGTTTTTAGATGCGGCGACAGAGTTGGGGGTTCCTCTCTGGGAAATTATGAGTGATGAAACGTCGGTGAAGACGTTGGCAGGACGTTCAATGAAGGCGGTAATGGGGTTTTATGAGTTAATTTTAACGTGGCGATCGCGTTTGGAAACGGAAAGGGCTTCTACCATTGCTCAAGAGATCTTGAAGGATTCTGGATATCTCCAGGATTTGAAACAGCAAGGTACGGAAGAAGCGGAAAGTCGGTTGCAAAATATCGTAGAATTATTTAGTGCGATCGCTCAATATGAAGAGGAAACAGGAGATACGGATTTAGCCAGCTATCTCAATTATGCTCCCTTACAATCGGACTTAGATAATCTCGAAGAAGGGGAAAATGCGGTAACTCTCATGACGCTTCATGCGGCGAAAGGCTTAGAATTTCCTATCGTGTTTTTGGTGGGATTAGAAAATGGTTTGTTTCCTAATTATCGCAGTATGGATGATCCTGCGGCGTTGGAAGAAGAGCGGCGATTATGCTATGTGGGAATTACCCGCGCTCAGGAACAGCTATTCTTAACTCATGCTCAAGAACGACGGTTATGGGGAAATCGAGAGCCTGCTGTTCCTTCTCAATTTTTAGGGGAATTGCCACGAGAGTTAATGAAAGGAACTACTGCTTTTAGTCCTGAAACTACAATTAGTAAATCCGGGGATAAAAAGCCAGCAGTAGAGAGCAAAACTGAGGCAAAAAATCAAGATCTAAAAGTAGGCGATCGCGTTCTTCATCGCAGTTTTGGGGTAGGACAAATCACTCATGTTTTTGGACAAGGAGACAAACAATCCGTTGCCGTTCAGTTTACGGGGGTAGGCCGTAAAATCATTAGCCCAAAAGTAGTGCCTTTGCAAAAGTTATAGCCATATACTAAGAAATGCAAAGCTTAATTGACGATAGGGGAAGAAACCCCGACACTAAAAAGCAGACCAACCCTCAATCAGGAGCCAAATTATGACTGATTCTATCGTAGAATTGCTCGATAAATTACCCAGTGATAATCTTACGGTCAAAATGCTGAAAGCCCTAGATTTTGTTGTGCCAGGGCAATGGCAGAATGTGGTAGGATGTGACCAAACTATTGAAAGGGTGACTGGAGAAACTAACAGCGACAAAATTCGCGCTATTCGCAATCAAGCGATCGCCCTGTACAATGACAAAAATAACGGTTATCAAAGTGCCATTTGGTTTTATCAAACCATTGATAGTGCTGATGCAGCTCTAGGAGCAGCAGCCATGGCAAATAAAGTTGGTGAAAAAATCGGACTGCTAGGGTTTTTAAAAAATATCACCCCAAAAGCGGATACCACTCAATCCGTGGATCTATGCTTAAAATTAGTCGTTGAGTTGATAGCCTACAGTAAACTTAATGGTTTACCCATGCTCAACCCTAGTCAATTTGTCAGTGAACTCACCAGTCATTATCAAGGGAGTTCCCTGATGCGGATGGCAACTTTAGTCTGTGTGGATGGCTTGCTCCCGTTAGGGCCAGATTTTCTCCAAAAAGTTCATGCTACCTTAGATAATCAAGGTAAAAGTGCTTTTGAGTCCAATCCTGTCTTTGGGGCGATCGCCAACTATATTCCTGGAAATGATAAACTAGGATTTATTACCAATACCTTCAATGCCGTTGAAGGCTGGATGAATCAATTAGTTGGCTCTGTTGATCTCACACCGCAAAAAGTTTTTAACTCCATTGGTGGTTTTCTTGATTTTTCCAATGATAGTCTAGACTTGGTAGCTGCATTTCTCGATCAATCCACTGACTACTATCGCCATACAGGCATTCAAACCGTTGCCCAAAAAATATTTCTAGAAGCTGCGAAAACAGTTTAAACTTCATCAGGGGCAAATTGCCCCTTTTTAGAGAATCGTCAAACTTCATGGAAATCCTATCAGTTAGCCTCACCAACTTCAAATCCCACCCAGACTTATATCTCGAATTTGAACCGGGAAGTAATGCCATTTGCGGAGAGAATGGAGCCGGGAAAACATCGATTTTAGAAGCCATTGCTTGGACATTATTTAACTACTCCCAATACCAAAAGGATGAGCTAATCCGCAAAGGATCTAAAAGTGCTCAAGTGATGGTTCAATTTATTTCTAATCGTGATAGACGCACCTATCAAGTCAAGCGTTGTACCCGGCGAGGGTATGAGCTTTACGATCCTCAAATTGGCTGTAAGCTAGAGCCAACTAAGGTTGAAGATGTGGTGTTATGGCTACAGGAACATTTAGGTGTCCCTCACGATACAGATTTAGTCAAATTATTTTCAGAAGTGATTGGTATTCCTCAAGGAACATTTACTATTGATTTCCTGAAAACACCAGAAAAACGCAAGCAGGTTTTTGATCCTATTTTGCGTGTAGAAGACTACAAAAAAGCATTTGATAAGTCGGGAGCGTTAGAGAAATTTGCTGAAGCAGAAGTTGTGAGGTGCCAGCAGTATCTAGAACACTACGAAATTCAGCTTCAGGATTGGGAACAGGTAAAGCAGCGTCATCAGGAATTAACCGGTGAGATTGAACAAAGAGAAGCAGAAAAGCAAATCGCATTTCAACAGATCAACACTTTGGAAAATCGCCAAAAAAAGTTAATTGCTGATCATGAAAAAGT
This sequence comes from uncultured bacterium, assembly GCA_964616725.1. Taxonomy (GTDB): domain Bacteria; phylum Cyanobacteriota; class Cyanobacteriia; order Cyanobacteriales; family Desertifilaceae; genus Roseofilum. Next base: position 2,818 of record CAZTRW010000067.1, on the reverse strand, counting down.
AGAACAGGTGAATCAGGAGTTGCAGAGATTAGAGTCTGAGTTGCAAAGACTCTATCAAGAGAGAGGTTACCTACAGAAAAGCTGTGATAATGCACAACAAAGTGTGAGATTATGTGAGACGAATCTGCTGAGCTATCAGGAGTATCAACAGGCTGAAGCTCGCCTGAAAGAGCTTGAACGAGATCGACAAACACAGCAACAGTTGCTGAGAAAACGAGATCAGTCTCTGCAACAGTTGCAAAAACAGGAAAAGGATCTGGCTAAATTAGAGTTACAACAAGAAAATAGTCAGTTAGCACACAGGAGAATTGCCGAATTATCTCCCTTGGTGCAAGAACAAGAGATGCTGGAGAGACAATATCAAGAGGTACACAGTAAACTGGAGCAGGTGAGGACTTGGAAGTGGGAGCAGGAACAGATAGAACAAAGGTTAAATGATTGTTTAAGGCGATTAAATGACGTGAAACAAGAGGGGGATCGTCTCAAAAGTTTAGAGGCTTCTGTGGCGCAAATTCCCCAGTTAGAGCAGCACTACCAGCGTTATCAGGAGCAACTCAGTCGCGTGGCAGCGGCACGACAGTTTGCGGCTCAGATTGCAGGATTAGTGGAGTTGGGGGAGCAACAGGATGGATGTTATCAACAATTACAGGGGGTTTTGCCGACGCTGGATCTGAAGATTCAACAGTTAATTAAAGGTAGCAGAATGTATCAGCAGGAGATGCTTACTAGACTCTATCAGATGCAATCAGATTTGTCGCAACAGGTGGCAGTGGAGCAGTTACAGGAAACTTGTGACAGCCTAAAATTGCAGTTAGAAATGGCGTATCAATGTCAAGCGCAATTAAGAAGTTGGGAGGAGAAGCAACAGGAGGAGTGGCAGTTAAAACAGGAGGCGCAAGGATGGCGATCGCGCCTTATAGACTTAGGCACGAAAATTGAGATCGAAGTAGATCTCAATCTTCAGATGAAAACCCTTGGCGATCGCCTGCAACAGTTGCAGAATCCCAAAGGACACATTCAAGTTTTACAGCAACAATTAGTCTATCACTCGGAAATTGAAGAACAAGGCAAAAAAATCACAGCAATTCAAATCGAGATTCGACAGGCGATCGCCGATCTCGATCAACAACTCTCTGCCTTCTCTACACTGGATGAAGACATGGCAACCCAAAGGCAGATCAAGCAACAACATTATGACGGATATCTCGTTTATCTGCAATCACAAAAAGAAGCAGCTACCCTTGGCGATCGCCAACAGCAACTCCAGAAAATCACAGCTAAAATTGCCCTATTAGAAACTCGGAAACAACAGAAAAAAACAGAACTAGACCAACTTTATACCCTTTACTCCCCAGAAGAGTTAAACCAAATACAACAAGAGATTAAAGATTTAGAAAATCGCCTCGCTCAACTCGAAACCCTACTATCCGTATATCGCCAACAACTCACAGAAACCTGTCAAGATCTTGTAAAAAAAGGTGAAATCGCTCAGAAACGAGATCAAACTTATCTTGCCTTAGAAAAAGCCAAGCAAGCTGATCAATTCATTAAAGATTCCCGAAGCTTTTTCAATCAAGCTTCCCCGCGGATTACCAAATTCTACTTAGGCGAAATTTCCCAAGAAGCCGACTCCCTATTCCGCGAACTCATGAACCGGCAAAATGTCGCTTTAGAATGGACAGAAGACTATGATATTCTCATTCAAGAAGAAGGCTATAAACGCAACTTTAAAAGTCTATCAGGAGGAGAACAAATGTGTGCTGCCTTAGCGGTGCGATTAGCACTATTACGAACCTTAGCTGATCTCGATATCGCCTTTTTTGATGAACCCACTACCAATATGGATCGTTCCCGTCGTCAACAACTCGCTGAAGCAATTGGTAACCTCAAATCCTTCCGCCAACTGTTTGTGATTAGCCATGATGACACCTTTGAAAATATGTCCAATTTAATTCACATTCAGCGCCCTTGAGTTGTGAGGATCGTTTGTTGTATAATTGGGCAAATCACTGAGATTTCCTGCTCTGGTAATGGAGAAGGAGTTTGCACTAAATTCAGTAACTCTTGTTTTAATAGGCTCAGTTCCTCAATGCGATGCTCGATCTGAGCAATCTTAAGATCAATAGTCTCTCGCACTTGCTCGCAAGGCAATTCACCTTGATCGTGAATTGATAAAAACTGCTTAATTTCTTGTAGAGTAAACCCTAAATGCTGCGATCGCCGAATAAACGCTAACCGAGATAACACCTGGGGCGAAAATAACCGAAACCCACCTGCTGTACGATCTGCTGACTGAATTAACCCCAACTCTTCATAATACCGAATCGTCTTAATCGGTACACCACTATTAGCCTTAACTTGTCCAATAAGCAAAAGGTTAACATTAGAGTTTAGCATAGCCCATTTTAGATTCAGCACTTACAGTTTAGAGAATAACCAATCGTAAATTTTGTCTAGTTGCTCCAACGTAATTAATCCATATTGCCACAAGGTCATCGGCAGCAAACTCGGCGTGCTATGATGATGGCGCAAGGCTACCCGAATCGAAGCAGAAGGAACATTCAAGTCATGTTGCAAGAATTGAATCAGAGGTTGTAGGCTTTGAGTGTAAGTCATCATCGTCAGAGAGTAGGTTTTCTATACTCCTATCTTCTCGCATTCACCATAAAATCAAGGTGATGCACTTCAGACTAGATCAGTGATCATCAGATCAGGTAAAAGTGATGGCGATCGCCAACCCCCTCCTCAACCCCCAAAAACTACTTAGGGTTTGCTGAATAAGTTAGGAAAAATCGCGATCGCGTAGCTAACCGCAGAC
>CAZTRW010000066.1:0-18497 GCA_964616725.1 uncultured bacterium | reverse complement strand
CCCCTCCTCGACAGCGAAGGTCAAATCAGTGGTATGGTTGCTGTTGTTGCAGATATTACCGAACAAAAACGCCAAGCAGAACAGGTGCGCCTGCTCCAATCAGTCGTTGTCAATACCCACGACTCCGTTGTCATTACGGAAGCTCAACCCCTGGAACCCCCCGGGCCCAAAATTCTCTATGTCAATCAAGCTTTTACTCGCATGACGGGTTATACTCCAGAAGAGGTTATCGGCCAAACCCCTCGCCTTCTCCAAGGAGCAAAAACCAGCCGCGAGCAATTAGCACAAATGCGACTAGCCCTTTCTCAGTGGCAATCTTTTACAGGAGAATTAATTAACTATCGTAAAGATGGATCGGAATTTTGGGTAGAATTTAGCTTAGTCCCCGTCGCCAATAAGAAAGGGGAATATACCCACTGGATTTCTGTCCAGCGAGAGATTACCGAGCGGAAACGCACAGAAGAAGCCCTACGTCGCAGTGAAGAGCGGTTTCGTTCTCTGATTGAAAACGCCTTAGATATTATCACAATTTTAGATACGGAAGGCAAAATTTACTATGCTAGTCCATCAGTTGAGAAGGTTTTAGATTATTCGCCGATTCAGTTAATTGGTCAAAGCTTATTTGATTTGATTCATCCTGAAGATGTAGACAAAACTCGCGAGCATATTATGCAGAGGATTCATCATCAGGAAATTCCGCTACCCATTGAATTCCGCTGTCGTCATCAAGATCAGTCTTGGCGAATTCTAGAAGCAGTTACCCATTCTTATCGATCGGCGAGTGAAATGGTTAAGGATGACACTGATGATTTGCGAATTGTGGTAAATTCTCGCGATATTACGGCTCGGAAACGATTAAATGAAGTCAGATTAGCCTTGGAGCGCGAGAAGGAATTGAATAGCCTCAAAACTCGTTTTTTCTCTATGGCTTCCCATGAATTTCGGACTCCTTTAAGTGTCGCACTGGCAGCATCTCAGCTATTAGAAAAATCTTCTACTATGTCAGAAGATCCGGTAAAACGGTTGAGAAATTTGCGGCGAATCCAAGATGCAATTAAGCAAATGGTGCAGTTGTTGGATGATATTCTGATGATTAATCGGGCGGAAGCTGGTAAACTGGAGTTTAATCCTCAGTGGCTGGATCTGGAACGGTTTTGTCGTCAATTTATTGAGGAAATTCAATTAAGTGCGGGTAATCAATATCCGTTAATTTTTGTTTGTGAAGGGAATCCTCACCCTACTTATCTGGATGAACGATTATTACGATCAATTTTGTCTAATCTTTTATCGAATGCCATTAAGTATTCTCCCGCAGGTGGACCAGTGACTGTGGAGCTAAAGTTTACCGATGAACAAATTATCTTACAAATTGGCGATCGCGGCATTGGCATTTCTCCAGAAGATCAAAAACAGCTTTTTGAACCTTTCCAAAGGGGAAAAAATGCCCGCCACATTCCCGGAACCGGACTAGGATTGGTCGTCACGAAAAAATGTGTAGAATTACATGGCGGAACCATCACCGTGAAGAGCCAAGTGAATGTAGGCACAACCTTAATCATTACCTTGCCCTTAATTTAGTTATCACTGATGATTCACCGTCAACTTACAGAGTCGATATCCAATCCCGTGTACTGTCTCAATAAAATCTTCAGGTGCGCCCACTGCCTTTAATTTCTGCCGTAGACTCCTGATATGAACTTTAATGGTATCTTCTTCTGGTGGATCTTTAAGAGACCAAATATGTTCGATAATTAAATGGCGACTGAGCACTCGACGACCATTACGCAGTAATAGCTCTAACAGAGAATATTCTTTTGGAGTAAGGTGAAGGGATTGATCCTCATAACTCACTTCATAGGTACTGGGATTGAGATGCAAATTTCCCCATTCTAAAATAGGGGCAGAGACACTCCCTCGGCGCAACAGGGCGCGCACTCGTGCAAATAATTCTCCCAGATCAACCGGTTTAACGATATAGTCATCCGCCCCAGCATCTAAACCAGCAATCTTATCACTGATGGTATCACGAGCTGTAATCATCAGAATCGGCATTTGATAACCATGAAGCCGCAACTGCTTACAGAGGCTAATACCATCTAAACCTGGTAACATTACATCTAATAGTAATAAATCATAATCAAGGGATTGAGCGTGTTCCCAGGCTGAAGTACCATCTTTTGTAATATCAACAACATACAGTTGATCGGTGAGGGCTTCTGCTAGAGTCTCCGCCAGACTAATATCATCTTCCACTAAGAGAATCCTCATAATGTTACACTTGCTTTGCCCCATTTCCTTCAGCTTACAAGAAAATTGGAAGGATTTCCTCTTCCTCTCTCTCACAAATATTACAAAATGTTAAAATATCAGAGATTTTAACCATCTTTCCGATTTCTTTACCATTTTCTCACCCTTTTAATTACGGTGAATATGTTAGGTTGCCCAGGGATGGGAGGTTCAGTCGAGGGGGATGACTCCCAAAAAATAGACGGTATCTTCCACCAGCTAACTGAGTTTCGTGCTGTCTTCTAGGCAATTCGTAGGAAAGGCCTAGGTCATGGAGAGGATGCAGGTAAGAGTTCGTATTTTTTACGGACGATTACCTTGCTTTTCTAGATCAAGGGAACAGGGCGATCGCCAAAATAAGGATCAGATCTATCGATAAAATACAAACGTAGATCTCATCATCCATAAAAAGGGCTTTTGTATGACCATTCCTTTACTTCAATATCCCCCAACCACTCAAAATCATCGGGTTGAGGGCTTTGAAATCCCTGGCAGTGAGCAACCCAGAATCTATACCACGGAAATCTTGCCTTCAGCAGCCGAAGTGGATCAAATTATCTGGGCAGCCTATCGGCAAATTTTTAATGAGCAACAGATCCTCAGTAGCAACTCCCAAAAAATCCTAGAATCTCAACTGAAATCCAATCAAATTACAGTTCGCGATTTTATTCGAGGTCTGCTCACTTCCTCATCTTTTCGGACGCAAAACTATGAACCGAATAATAACTATCGGTTTGTCCAAATGTGCATTCAGCGAGTGCTCGGACGAGAGGTGTATGGAGAGCGGGAAAAGCTCGCTTGGTCCGTGGTTTTAGCCACCAAAGGCATTCAAGGATTTGTTGATGAATTGCTCGATAGTGAGGAATATCTCACCCATTTTGGTTATCACACTGTTCCTTATCAGCGGCGGCGCATTTTGCCTCAACGTTCTCAAGGAGATCTGCCGATCGCCAGAATGCCTCGCTATGGAGAAAATTATCGTCAGCAACTGGAATCTTTGGGCTATTTTAAGCCCATGCAGTTGGCCAACCGTTGGCAATGGCAACGCCCCCCCTATCCGGCTGGAGTGCGTTTAATTGGCAAAATTGTGACGACTACTGGAGCCGGATTGTTGGCATTAGGAATCCTGGCAGTTGCCTTAGCAGCATGGCAGATTATCTCCCTGTAGTTAGGGATTTAAAAATTGGAAATTGATCAAGGAGTTAAGTGAATGAGTTTAGTTTTAGATACCCCCATTGAACTTTGGCAAACCAGTGGCATCGATGAAAAGCAAACTATCATTCGAGCCGTCTACAAGCAAGTTTTGGGCAATCCCCATATCATGGAAAGTGAGCGGTTGATCACGGCTGAATCTCAATTGGTGCGAGGAGAAATGACAGTGCGTGAGTTTGTCCGTGCTGTGGCGAAGTCAGAATTCTACCGTCGCCGTTATTTTGAATCCTCTGCACCCTATCGATTTGTAGAATTGAATTTTAAGCATTTGTTGGGTCGCGCTCCTCTGGATCAGGCGGAAATTTCTGAGCATATTTGTCGCTGTATTGAACAGGGATATGATGCAGAAATTGATTCCTATTTGGATAGTCTGGAATATCAAGAAAAGTTTGGAGAAAATATCGTTCCCTACTATCAAGGTGCCACAACACAGGTGGGACAAAAGCAAGTGGGATATAATCGCACTTTGTCTTTGTACCAAGGAAATGCGGGGGTTGATAGCGCGTTTAAGGCTTCTCGTTTAGTCGAGGCGATCGCCACCAATACCGGGAATAAAATTACCTTACCCTCAACAGGAGGTCGTCTGGGAGGCTACAAAGATGCCACTGAGAAACAATTCAAAATTGTTGTGAAAGGGTCTAAATTTGATTGCCCTCGCCGGATCAGCACCACTGAATACCTCGTTTCTGGCAGCAAAATGACTCCCCAAATTCAACGCATTCATCGGGCAGGTGGCAAAATTGTCAGCATTACCGAAGTAGCGTAATTTAGAACTATCCCAGTTCCTGAGTAGGATTTTATTCTACTCAGGAGTCAAAATAACGGAGTGCTGCCCTATAAATTATCCCAGCATTTACACTTCAAAGCTTTCCTGAAAACTTCTGAAAAAAAGAGGCGATTAGTGGATGTAAAGGTGGACAAAACTGTGCTACCCACAGTTGCTTGTAAAAAAATGCAAAATTGGATCAGAAGCCGTTATTTGATCTGTTCAGGGACATTTTTTATCTTTCAAACCCTAGAATACTCAGCCGTAGAACGCTTTGAGGAATGTGTCTCTAGTTTGGGAGGAACCCTAATTTCTGTAGAACCCGCCAAACGAGTTTGGATTGGACAGCATCGACAGGTAATTCTCTATGAAGCTAAAGCCAGTTTACTCACTCCCGATCACGGTCTGAAACAGTATTGGTTACAATATGGTAGTTTCTACACCAAGTTTAATGATCGTGCTGGCTCCGATTGCTAATCTCAGCCGGGAATCGCAACTGGTTGATTCGGTTTTACCCCTACTCAATCTGCCCAAAAGACCGATACCCTCGCAGGTAAGGAAAGTCTTTTGAGACTAGCAAAATGGTTTTCTCGTCTCAGAACGCTTTTTTCGGTTACTATTGCACAGACTCAGGGGAATGATCATGCGTTCGTGGGTGATTCCAACCTTAAGCGAAATTTTGGCCCGAGCCCAACCAACTGTGATTACTGACTCCCAGACAAAAGCGGAGCGCTGTTGGTGTGGAGCGATCGCCTCCTTAAACGAGTTACTGGGATCTGATCCTTGTGATGGGTTGATTCTTTCCGCTTCACCAGTTCTGACCCATCCAGATTCTCCCATGATTAGTTGGCTATTTGCTCCTGTTCAAGAAGCCAATGGTTCCCTCTTTCAGCTACCCCCTCCAGAAGATCATCACTCTTCTGAGAGTAATGCTTTCCCTACTCCAGAAACAACGGTTTTGTTACCACGCGATCCTTTAATTGGTGAACAGTTTGCTTTGGTGCTCACCCCCCACTTCAGTGTGCTGCTGGTGCTGGCAAGGCTGGAAAATGGAGATTTAGGATTTCTATTTTCTTTTGATCCTCAGGAGGTGGCTCTGGGTGGGGAAGCCTTGCGATCGCGCGTTGCCCTCACCGGCACTCCCGATCGCCTACAATATCTAGACCATCTCTACCACCAATTTGCCCCCATCGCTCCCTCCTATCGCACCGTGATTGAATTTACTCGGCTGATGGTGCACTCTCTCCCAGAACCTTGGGGAGCGGGTACTCCTACCGAGAAACGTCTTGAGAAGCTGACAAGCCTCTCTCGTGCTTCCCAAGACGTTTGTAGCAGAAAACTAGACAGAGATCGTGCCTCTTCTAGTCATCCCGATCTAGAATTATTAACGGCGATCGCCCACGAAGTCAAAACCCCTCTCGCCACCATTCGCACCTACACCCGTCTGTTGCTGAAATCCCCAAACCTCCCCCCAGAAGTGCTCCAGCGCCTGCAAATAATCGACCGAGAATGCACAGAACAAATTGATCGCTTCAACCTAATTTTCCGCGCCGTCGAATTAGAGACAGCACCCATTAAACCTGAGCCTACCCATCTCACTCCCACTTCCCTCGTTCAAGTATTTCAACAGAGCATTCCCCGATGGCAAAAACAAGCCAGTCGTCGCAATGTTACCCTGGATGTAGTGTTACCCCAACACACCCCAACCGTCGTCAGCGATCCTCACCTCCTTGATCAAGTCTTAACGAATGTGATTCACAACTTTACCAGCACCTTACCCACAGGTTCCCATGTCCAAGTAGCAGTGACACCCGCCGGAGATCAACTGAAACTGCAACTAGTTTGTGAAACCAAAACTCGTGCTGCTTCTGCTTCCCGCTCTCCCTTTAAGGCATTGGGTCAGTTATTAATGTTTCAACCAGAAACAGGGAATTTGAGTCTAAATTTAACAGTAACTAAAAATTTGTTTGAAACCATTGGAGGTAAATTACTCATCCGCCAACGACCACAGCAGGGAGCCGTGATGACCATTTTCTTGCCCATGAACTTAAGGGATTTTGGTAAGATAAATCCGTGAGGTTTGCGTGCGATGATGTTTTCCGGTGAGTCAAGCGACAGAGAAGAAGCCTGTTAATAGTAATGAATTGTCTTTTCTGACCATTCTATCCCTTGCTGATGGGGAATTAGGGTTTGTTCGAGCAGTTGTTGACAGTGGTTTTGCTCATCAGCAATCAGGACTTTGGCGTGATGACCTTGTTCTAGCACTTGTTGGCGATCGCATTCTGCATAGGCAATCACCAAAATCTCATCTCCTGGCTGACACAAATGAGCCGCTGCACCGTTAATTTCTACACAGCCACTTCCGGGTTTCCCAGGGATTACATAGGTGGTCAGCCGATGACCATTCGTCACATTGACCACCTGCACTTCCTGCAACGGGAAAATCCCCACTGCCTCAATTAAGGTGCGGTCAAGAGTAATACTCCCCATATAGTCCAAGTGAGCCTCAGTTACCCGCAATCGGTGTAACTTAGCATACATTAGTTTCACAGTCATCATGGCGAGAAAAATCTTATCCCTCTCTACCGATAATAGGTAGGCTCATTCCCCGGTTTCCACTTAATATTACAGCCTACACTCGGTTTTTGATCCGCAGAAACCGGCTTTCCAGCCAGAGTGGCATCAATGGCTTGACGCAAATCTGCTCCTGTCACCGGAATATTAAGACTAGGACGGGAGTCATCTAGTTGTCCTCGATACACCAGGCGGCGCTCTCGATTAAACAAAAAGAAATCAGGTGTACAAGCAGCCGTATAAGATTTTGCTACTTCCTGAGTTTCGTCGTAGCAAACCGGAAATGTTAATCCTAATTCAACCACCATTTGTTTGAGAGATTCTGGAGAATCATCAGGATATTTGACGATATCATTGGCGCTAATGGCCACAATACCCAGATCCGTCTGAGCATAATCTTGCCCAAGTCTTGACAATTCAGCTTGAATGTGATTGACAAAAGGACAATGTTTACAGATAAACATGACCAGCACAGCCATTTGATCGGCAAAGGTATTGAGAGAAACCAGTTCTCCTGACAGGACATCAGGGAGTTGAAAATCTGGTGCTGGAGTTCCTAGAGCCAGCATAGTTGATTGGGTTCGAGCCATAGCAATGGGTAATTTGTCATAGTAGAGAACGTCAAGGGTGAGTCTATCGCTGCACTTGAGCCAGGATTTCCGCCAAGATTTCCCCTGCACCTCTAGCACGCAACTCTTCGGCGAGGGTATTACCGAGGTGCTCTGCTTCGTGAGGATTCCCTGTAATTTGGTCTCGGACTAGGCGAGTACCGTCTAAACTGGCTACCATCCCGGTGAGGGTAAGGCGATCGCCATCAATAGTAGTATTTACACCAATGGGAACTTGACACCCGCCTTCGAGAGTTCGCAGAAACGCGCGCTCTGCCAAACAGCGATAGAGAGTCGGCTGATGTTCAATCACACCAATGATCTCCAGAATTTCTGTATCTCCCTCACGGCATTCTATCCCCAGAGCACCTTGGCCAACCGCATGAAGGGAAATTTCTCCAGGGATGATCTGTTGAATGCGATCGCCCATCTCCAAACGCACCAACCCCGCTACTGCTAAAATCAAAGCATCGTACTCCCCATCATCAAGCTTCTGCAACCGAGTATTCAAATTCCCGCGCACATCCTTAAACCTCAGCTTCGGGAAATGATGGCGCAGTTGAGCCAAGCGCCGCAAAGAAGAAGTCCCCACCACCGCACCATCCGGCAGCGTTTCCAACATCTTTCCCTGATACTGAGCATTCACCACCAAAGCATCCGCTGGATTTTCCCGTTCCGTTACACAACCGAGCACCAAACCTGCCGGTAAATGGGTTGGCAAATCTTTGAGGGAATGCACCGCTAAATCTGTTTGCCGTTGCAGCATTCCCACTTCCAATTCCTTAGTAAATAATCCCTTATCCCCAATTTTAGCCAAGGGCACATCTAAAATCTTATCCCCTTGGGTACTCATGGTATGAAGTTCAAATTGGCAGTTGGGGTAATGGCTCTGAAGTTGAGCCTGCACCCATTCACTTTGAACCAAAGCCAGTTGGCTTTTTCGGGAACCGAGGCGTACAGTCCGAGCAGAAGTAGCAGTAGAGGAGGTCATTAACAGAAAATAATTTTGCAGATAGACTCACTGGTTGAGCGTCTTAGAAAGCTGACCAGCTGGTCGTGCTTCCTAAGACGCTCAAGATCTAGATTACCGTACCGGGTGACCCAAGTTCATCAATATTGGCCAAGGAGGCAATAGGGGAAGTGGCAATTGAGCTAGGGGAGCAGGGAGAAAAACGGCTCCTCCTGTTTGCCATTCGTACCAATCTTCATCCCCAACTTGAAAATACAAAGGCAGTTGGGGGGTAGAGAAGGACTGAGCATACCCTGGGGTGAGAAAGGCTTGATATTGTTCTTTTTCTGGAGTTAATTGTTTGATCAAGGCGAGGGAAAGAGCATTGAGGACTTTTTGTAAGGGTTGCAGTTGGCTGGAGGGGGAAGTATTTTTGAGGTTACCGACACTGAGATGGGGAGCGCCGATCGCAGTGAGGAGATATTTGGAGCCTGATAATCGGCTAAAGGGTCGAATTTGATGGGCGATCGCCGGAGTTACCAAATCATGAGTATTACTTAAAATCAGGGTAGGTTTGTTCACATCACTCATCCCCGTTTTACCAAATAATTGACCGATTAAAGGACTAATAGCAATCACTTGTGCAATCCGGTCATCTTTGAGATAATTCGGAGTAGATCGCAATTGAGCCGCTGCACATTGTAACCAATCGCCTGGAGAGCGGCTCAAGGGGAGTGTTTCCCGGCAGAAGCGACGTAATTCCGGTAAGTTGAGCCGCGCACCTGCTAGGACGAGGGCGGTATATCCTCCCAAGGAATGGCCAATCAAAGTCACTTGTTCCGTATTGAGTTTCCCCTGAAATAGACCGGGTTGGTGATGGAGTGGGGCCAGGCGATCGAGTAAAAAGGTAATATCTTGAGGTCGATCAATAAACTCTTGGGGAGGAACCAGGGTAGCCAGTTGGGTGAAGTCTGCTCCCTCGATTAACCATTGTAGATTACTGCGGGGATGTTCGATCGCCGCTACCGTTAAGCCATGGGAAGCCAGATGGGAAGCGAGACTAGCCAGATAGAATCGATCTGATCCAAATCCATGGGAAATGACCACTAAAGGAGTCGAAGCATGGGTATCCCTTGTCCAATACAAATCCACAGGAATTGTACGTTGCCGTTCTTGATCGTTTAAGCTTAAACTGGTTCTGTAAATCTTCGCCTCTGTGGGTTGGGTTGGATCGTTCCCTAGGGTAATCTCAGTGATAGAGTGCCGTTGGGAGCGGGAAAGATCTCGCCGCAGTAAGGGTTCTAGGAGACGACTTTGCCAGTAATCGCGATTAAACTGGAGGGCAAAGGCGATCGCTGGCGTGAGATTGAGGGTAATTTCTTCAGTGGGATAGGCTTTAATCAGGGCAAGGACGCTCAAGTGACCCTTTTTTAAGGCAGTGGTTACGGCTTGTTCTAGGAAATCAAGTCGCAGATTGGGGATAATGGGGGCTAAACTTTGGTAAATTTCTAGACTGAGGGGAGCCTCCAGGATATTGCCGAGGATCGCCTGTCCTAGTTCGGGATCGATGGGAAAAGGGGTATGGAGTAACTCTTGGACTTGGGGAGGGAGGGGGCTGGTGGGGCTGTGGGTTTCTAATTCGGCGATCGCCATTTTCCTCTGTAACCATCCTATCCGAACCTGAACCCGCTCGGCCCCATATCCTGGTTGACTCCAACCCCACCATAGACTCGCTCCTAGGGCTAAAACCGATAGGTAACGGGGTATCGGGAATCGGGAATTGGTAATCACTTTCAACTTTTAACAGACAACTGGTGAACAGGTGACTCTCAATGTTATTGCCCTTGTTCCTGAAATTCCCGTAATAATAATACAAAATGATAAGTACCTGTGGGTGAGTCTTCGCGGGGGATCCAATCCCCACTCACCCAATCCCACACATAAACCTGTCTATTCAAAATGGTGACATAGGCCATCTCTCCTAAATTACCCGTAACTAGATAAATCGGTACTCCTAACCGATAAGTAGTATCGCAATTTTCTGGATTGGATCGAATCCGGTTACACAGTTGGCGGTACAGAGTGGGGTTAAGATCGACCAGTTCGTGAAAATTTCTCTGGTGTTTTGCCCAAGCTGTTTCGGTAATCCCAACCAGTCCAAACAGAACTGTTAATCCTGTGAACAGATTTAAAAGGGGACGTAGTTTCATAAGGCTTCTCCTGCTAAAACCCATAGTTGTTGGGGAGGGGGACACTCTATCTAGGAGCAAAGTTGATGTCTAGGTTTTGGCGATCGCCAACCTCACCCGCTGGATAGAACTAATATACCTGGAGAGGGATAGGGATTACCCAGGAACTGACAAGCCTCTCTCGTGCTTCCCAAGACGTTTTAGGATAATCTAAGGGTTAGTTTAGACCAAAGACTCTCCTTGATGATTCCTCAGCTACGACAAGCCACCTCTCGTTTAGAATCTCTATGCGATCGCTTTCACCAAGCCAAGGTGCTTGTTGTCGGCGATTTGACCCTAGATGAATTCCTCACCGGCCAAGTCGAACGACTCTCCAGAGAAGCGCCTGTCTTGATTTTACGCCACGAAGAAACTCGGCAAATTCCTGGAGGAGGGGCCAATGCCGTTTACAATTTGGCTAAACTAGGCGGTCAAGTCAAAGCCGTAGGTTTAGTCGGTAAAGACGATCAAGGCAGAGCACTCCGAGCTATTTTTGAAACGGCTGGCATAGATACCCAAGGGATTTTAGTCGATCCCACTCGCCCGACGGTGACGAAAACCCGTATTTCTGGCCATGCTCGTCAATCCGTGACGCAGCAAATTGTCCGAGTGGATCGTAAGTCTGATGCTATACCTGACCTAGCTCTACACCACCAGTTAGCCAACTATATCCGCACCCAGCTAGACTCAGTGGATGGCGTGATTTGCTCTGATTATGGAGATGGGGTGTTTCGTCATCGCCAGGAGGGGTCTGGATCTCCTGTGATTGCTGCGGTGTTAGACCATTCTCGTGTGATGGTGGATGCCCAACAGGACTTGTCTCGCTACCAGGGGGCGCTGTTGTTTACCCCTAATTTACCAGAAGCGGAACAAGCCGTCGGTTATGGGATTGATTCTCCCGATCGCCTGGAGCAAGCGGGGAGAGATTTACTACGGCTGACTGGTGGGAGTCAAATTTTGATTACTCGTGGGGATGAGGGGATGAGTTTGTTTGCGCGTGAGCAGCCGAGTGTGCATATTCCTGCTTTTAATCGTACTCAGGTATTTGATGTGACCGGAGCGGGGGATACGGTAATGGCGGCGATCGCCTTAGCCTTATGTGTAGGAGCAACTTTTTGGGAAGCTGCCGTTCTCGGTAATCTTGCTGCTTCTTTAGTAGTCCGTCAGTTCGGAACCGCCACCACCACCCCTGAAGCTATGAAACGCGCATTACATGAGATAGTAAACAGTTGACTGTTCCTTTTGAGTACCCATTACCTCACTTATGACCTATCGTGATTCTCGCCGAGTTTTAGTGACTGGAGGCGCGGGATTTATTGGCTCAAATTTTGTCCAATATTGGTGCGATCGCTATCCTGAAGACCGCGTTGTTGTTTTAGATGCTCTGACCTACGCAGGAAATGTAGCTAATTTGAGCGCTGTCAAGGATCGTTCTGGATTTCGCTTTATCCAGGGAGATATTGGCGATCGCTCCTTAGTGGATCGGATTCTGCAAGAGGAGGCGATCGATCTCCTCGCCCATTTTGCCGCCCAATCCCATGTAGATCGTTCCATTCTCAGCCCCGGCGCTTTCGTACAAACAAACGTAGTCGGTACTTTTACCCTCCTAGAAGCCTTTCGTCACCACTGGCAAACTGCCCCCGACGGTAAGCTATTTTTGCATATTTCTACCGATGAGGTCTATGGCTCCCTCGGCCCTAATGATCCCGCCTTTCGGGAAACCACTCCCTACGCTCCCAATAGTCCCTATTCCGCTTCCAAAGCCGGTAGCGATCATCTCGTGCGTGCTTACTATCATACCTATAATGTTCCCACCATTATTACCAACTGCTCCAATAATTATGGCCCCTATCAGTTCCCCGAAAAACTCATTCCTCTGATGACCATTAATACCTTATTGGGAAAATCTCTACCTGTTTATGGCGATGGTCAAAATATCCGAGATTGGCTCTATGTGATTGACCATTGTCGCGCCTTAGATATAGTGATTCATCACGGAAAACCGGGAGAAACTTATAATGTGGGTGGGAATAATGAGGTAAAAAATATTGATTTGGTCAGGATTTTATGTGATTTAATGGATGAGTTATCTCCCCAATTGCCTGTCCGTCCTTGTCGAAATTTAATTACCTTTGTCAAAGATCGGCCGGGTCATGATCGCCGTTATGCGATCGATGCCACTAAAATTAGTACAGAGTTAGGCTGGCAACCTTCAGTCACTATCGCAGAAGGACTCCGCCACACTCTAGAGTGGTATTTGAATCATCCCGCTTGGTGGCAACCTCTTTTATCCCCAGAGTATCAAGCTTATTATCATCAAGTGTACGATCACTAATCAGTAATAGAAAATGGGTTGGTCGTCAAAACTACCAGCAGCGATCGCTTGATGATAACCTGCCAAGGTCCATTTGTATAAACTCACTGCCATGATCTTTCTCTCCTCGTTCTCGAGACCTCTTTTCAGGAGAAACCAGAGGATCTTGTTTCTCCTGAAAAGACTGAAGGTTGTGGTTACAACACTTGTTCGACTTCGGCAATTTCGGGGATAAATTCGCGCAAGCGGCGTTCAATTCCCATTCTCAAGGTCATGGTTGAACTGGGGCAAGAACCACAAGCTCCTTGCAAACGCAGCTTGACAATGGGCCCATCGATTTCTGTCAGTTCCACATTTCCTCCGTCAGCCATTAAGTAAGGTCGCAGTTCGTCTAAAACTGCTTCTACATTTTCGGAGGTGAGTTCTAGGGGGGGGGTTAAGGTACTTGCCATAAGTTCTCTCTACCAAAAGGGTTTCCACAGGGTATTGTTCTTATCCTAGCGCTATGCGGGGTTTTTTCCGCGATCGCTATCACGCAGTTGAACGTCAGAGTAAGTCAGAGTTGTTGTGGTTGTCTGGCCAGATTTCTCTGTATGGAGAGTTTGGCGAGTTAGGATAAAGTAGTTACCCACGGGTTCATAATGGTCTTCAAAGGTCACTTTTTGTACGATTGTGCCCGTTTCAGTTTGGCGAAAAATTGCTTCATATCGAGTTGGTACATAGCCTGAGCCGGTATTAAAACTTTCATAGGTATGGATGAAAAAGGTCATCGGCCCCATGACTCGCTTGACGTAGCAAATTTCTCCCTGACGGAGTTTGTATTCCGATCCCATGGCTGTGCCGGAGACGTAAATGGCGATCGCCCCTGTTTCATCCGTTTCTCCCAGGGTAAAATGATTTTGACCATGAACTTGCTCAAACGGGGCCCGTTGGCGGTGAGTGACGATATCATTGAGCTGGGTTTGTACCGATTTATGCACCGCTTCTGCCTCAATTCCGGTAATTTGGATCGTCAGATCTGAGTTAATCTGAATTGAGCCGGTGTAAACTTCACCGCCTTGTTGGATTTCAATTGTGGCAGTAAACCCAGGAAAACCACTATCCCAAGTGTATCGATTTTCATAGGCACTCCGAAAGAGGTCGCGAGGGTTGGTAGTTTCCCAGTTGAGTACGGCAGAGGTCATAGGTGTGAAATAAGAAAGGTCATCTTTTATAGTAGGTGATTCTCCTACCCAGTCGCTTTCCCTACGGGACCTATAGGGCGATCGCTAGATATATTCACCGCCATCGAGTCGAAGGGTTGCGCCCGTCAGGAAATCTTGTTGGAGTAAAAATAGGGCACTGTCTGTAACCACCTGAGTATTACCGGGGATTTTCAAGGGAATATGCTGCTGGGCAAACTCCTCCATAAACTTTTGAGGATCGGGAGCATCGGGGGGTTCTAGAATTTGCCCCAGAGCCAAACCATTCACCGTAATGCGAGGGGCTAATTCTAGGGCCAACATTTCCGTCATATCCCAAAGAGCGCGTTTGGTCAAGCGATAGGCAAAATTATTGGGTTTAGGACGAGGAATACGAGCGTCATTGATATTAATAATTTTGCCGCATCTATCGGCAGGAATCTGTTGGGCAAAGCCTTGAGAGAGTTGGAAAATAGCCCGTAGGTTAATGGCAAAAATTTCATCCCATAAATTGACATCTAGCTGACGAAAGCGATCGCTCTCTGGGAAGATCGACGCACTATTGATCAGGATATCTACCCGGCCAAAAGCCTCTACCGCCGCTGGAACGATGGTCTCTGTGGCGGCAGCATGGGCAAGATTGGCTGAGTAAGTGACAGCTCGGACTCCAAAGGATTCGGCTTTGGCTTTCACGGCTGCGGCTGATGCAGCAGAGCGGCCATAATGGATGAATACATCGCATCCAGCTTGAGCGAGGGCAAGGACAAGAGCGCGTCCGACTCTAATGCCTCCTCCAGTAATTAATGCTACTTTTCCTGTTAAGTCCATTGTCATCAATCATGAATTATGGGCAACTGTCAACCGTCCACTGTCTGGGCAGAGATCTAGTCTGTCGGCATTGTTTCGAGGTGGGCAGGAAGGGCTAACCATTGGCTTTACTGGTAATCGATAGTCCTTCCACGAGGACGGATGGAGTGTAGCATGAACCATTCCATTCGCGATCGCCACCGAGTTCTACCACCTGTCTGAGACAGTGATAAACATTCCCTGCCACCATAGTATCTTTGACACGACCGAGGATTTCTCCCCCACCAATCCGATAGCCTAAGTCTACATTAATCGAAAATTCCCCAGAAATTCCCCCATCTGAGCCGAGAATCTGATCGACTATCAGTCCATCGGAGAGGGAAGCAATTAACTCAGATCCAGAGCGCTGATTGCCCCCAGAGACAATCAGATTGTACAGAGAGGGAGTGGGATAACTGCCCAAATTAGGTCGAAAGCCGTTTCCCGTTGTGCCGTTACCCAATTGACGGCCGATGGTGCGATCGCTATAAAAATTACGCAGCACTCCTTGCTCAATAAAGATCAAGGAGCGGGTTGGAGTGCCTTCATCATCAAAGGGACAACTATAGGGGCCAATATAGGGATCTTGGGAGAGAGTGAGTTGGGAGGAAGTCACCTGTTCTCCCTGTTGCTCAGCCCAAGGGGAAGTCTGTTCAAATACTTGTTTGCCATTCAAGGCAGCGCTGAGGGTTTCCCAGAGTAAATCAGCCGCTTTGGCGGTAAAGAGGATGGGGACGCGACTTTGGGGGGGAGCGACATTTCGTTGGCAGGCCTGGAGGTGGTTTTGAATTCTGGTGACTATTTTCCCTAAGTTGAGAGTATTGCGCTGGATCTGACTATCGCTAATGCTACAAAAGTCATCTCCGCGTACCCATTCCACCCCCAGATAACTACTGAGGGTGGTATCTGTATAGCCACAGTCAAGACCGAGGGAGTTGATCAGGCGTATGGTTTCTGCTTCACAGTCTAGTTCTGCATAGCAAAGGATATCGGACTCTGTTTCGCGCAAGGTAGCGATCGCTTCTTCTCCCCAGGCTAACAGTTGTTTGGGTTCTACCCAAGTGCCTAAGTTAGGATAGGTTTGATGATGGCCCTGGGTTAATTCTAGGTAATCGGCAGCCGGTTGGAGTTCCGAGAGGGCGATCGCCTTTTCCACCAATATCTCTGGTGCCACTGGGCCATAACAAACCGCTAAACCCGGTTTACCATGTTTCCATAACCGCAGGGCAATCCCTTCGCTGTGGTGAGTGAGGATGCTTTTGAGTCGATTAGCTTCAAATACCAGGGGATGGGAGCGAGCGCGGGATTGAAATACTTCTGCCGCTTCTGCTCCGGCATGAGCAGCTAGATCTAATAGCCGCTCACCGGCGTTTTCCCAGGAAACCTCGGAACGGTTGAGAATGGGGGGATTTTTCACAGTCGATCCAGGGAGCATTGCTGCCGCCAGGCGATCGGGTGCTTGAGCATCAGGAAGAGCTGCGCTGCCTGTTTTTGGGCCTTGGTCTTCCTGATGGTGTGGATTAACATTGATGCCTAGGTGAGTGCTTTTGTACCAGCCATCAGTCCCATTGTCTTTCACGCAGTTCGTTGTCCTCTCTAGTGTTCCCCTCTGGCTTCACTTTACCATGGTGCTGGTCATTACCCGTCAAGGAGGGGGCGATCGCTTTTGAGAGCACTGTCCAAGAACACTGTCCCCACGTCTTCCTCATCTGGGCACCCTAGGCATAAGGCAATCAATAAGCCGTTTCTAGCATCAATTTAGAACGCTTCAAACTTTCGGGAATGGCAATGGGATAATTGCCAGTAAAACAAGCGGAGCAGAAAGTTTCTTGATGTTCTCCTGTGGCATGATGCATCGCTTCCCAACTCAGATAAGCTAAAGAATCCACTCCAATTTGTTGGGCAATTTCACTAATCGATTTAGTAGCAGCAATTAGGTGCTCTTGGCTGTCTGTATCAATACCATAAAAGCAGGGATGGGTAACTGGGGGGGAAGAAATTCTCATGTGAATTTCTTTGGCTCCTCCCTCGCGAATGGCTTTGACTAATTTGCGGCTGGTGGTTCCGCGCACAATGGAATCATCGACGAGGATGACTCGTTGACCGGATAATACATCTTTAAGGGGATTGAGTTTCATGCGGATGCCTGATTCGCGCATGGCTTGGGTGGGTTGAATGAAGGTGCGTCCCACATACCGATTTTTGATCAATCCTTCAGCATAGGGAATGCTGGATGCTTCCGAAAAACCAATGGCGGCGGGGATACCTGAATCGGGTACGCCAATGACAATATCGGCTTCAACAGCAGATTCTTTGGCTAAGTAATGACCGAGACGTTTGCGGTAGCTGTAGATGGTTTTTTCTTCTACCACGCTGTCTGGGCGAGAGAAATAAATCATTTCAAAGATACAGAGTTTGGGTTGGGGTTTGGGGGCCCAATGGAAGGAGGCTAGTCCTTCTTCTGTAATCCAGACTAATTCTCCTGGTTCTACATTTCGCAGATATTCTGCACCAATGATGTCTAGTCCGCAGGTTTCTGAGGCGAGGACATAGCGACCGGGGTTATTTCCCAGGGTGCCGATGACGAGGGGGCGGATGCCGTAGGGATCTCGTACTCCCATGATGCCTTTGGGGGTGCCGATCACGAGGCTGTAGGCTCCTTGACAATGGTGGAAGGCTGAGATGGCTCCTTCTAACCAATCTTTGCCGTGATTGACTTCTGTGGCGATCGCCAAGGCAATCATTTCTGAATCTGTCGTTGTCACAAAATTATGATTGTGCTCACTGAGCTTTTCTCGCAGTTCAATTACATTGACTAAATTACCATTATGTGCTAAAGCCAAAGACCCTAGCCGAGTTTCCACCACGGCGGGTTGAGCATTCACCACCCGTGAGGAGCCAGTAGTAGAATAGCGCACATGACCCACCGCACTTTCACCGACCAAACGGCTGAGAATCGATTCATTAAAAACTTGGGAGACTAATCCCATTTCCTTATACAGATGAACGTTACCCTCAGCGAAGGTGGCAATACCTGCGGACTCTTGTCCTCGATGTTGCAGAGCATAGAGTCCAAAGTAGGTCAGTTTCGCTACTTCTTCCGAGGGGGCATAAATACCAAAGACACCGCAAGCTTCTTGGGGTTTATCAGCAGAGTTGGGGTTCAAAACATCAAGCTCCATAAGTTCGATGGGGGTATGGTTAGGGGATTGTCTTGGGAGGATTTCCCCTGAATAGGGTAACTCAAATTCCCAAACGACGAACTGAGAGGGTATTTCTAGATACCGTTTGCTGTCGCAGGGAGTCTGTTCTTCAATTTTAAACATTTCTTAATCAATCTGGATCGAGGTGAGAAAAAAGTTAGCTCTGGAGGCGACGGGGAATTCCTTGTTGATAGCGATCGCCCATCTCTGCTACACTCACCCCCCAACCCCCCATCGCCAACACCTGCCCCCTCACCTCACCCAACCGCTCCCATAATCCCAACAACTCCCCTTGAAGATACCTCTCCCAAAACTCTACTACCTCTGCAC
>CAZTRW010000065.1:0-18624 GCA_964616725.1 uncultured bacterium | reverse complement strand
CTATCCACCTCGCACAAACCGCCAAACAGAAAATTCAAGCCATTCCTCAACTCAGAGTCCTAGAGCCAAAAACCAGCCCTGGATTTACCGCCCTAGATCCCACTCGCTTAAGCGTCCAAGTCAGTAATTGTGGCTTAACCGGCTATGAAGTTGACCAACTTTTGCATGATCGCTATGGAGTCATTGCCGAACTTCCCTGTCCCCAATATCTCACCTTTATCATCAGTTTAGGCAATACAGAAGCCGATATTGACCAGCTAGTATCAGGACTCACTCAAGCCTGTCAAATCCCAGGAGACGGTAGAGCGCTCAAATCTTGCGCCCAAGTGCAGCAACGATGGCAAGAAGAATGCTTATTTGTCCATCCCTCTTCCTTCCTCATTCGCCCCGCCCTCTCCCCCCGTCAAGCCTTTTTCTCTCCCTCAGAAACCCTACCCATTGAGCAAACGGATGAACGAATTTGTGCAGAAATTATTTGCCCCTATCCCCCCGGCATTCCTGCCATTATGCCCGGAGAGATGATTAATATGTCCGCCTTAGACTATCTCCAACAAGTTCTCGCCTTGGGAGGCACAATCACTGGATGTAGCGATCCGACGTTGAAAACCCTGAAAGTCGTGAAACAATAGGATGGGCAATTAACAATTATTAATTAATAATTGTTAATGGTTAATTAATAATTGTACTCTGTCAACTACTATGTCTATTTGGCCTTTCATTACTCCCGGTATTCCTGATGATCTGTTTGAGCGATTACCAGGAATTCCCCTGAGTAAACGCGAGATTCGGTTATTGTTGATTTCTGCGCTTCGACTGCGAAGAGATTCGGTGTTGTGGGATATTGGAGCCGGAACAGGAACCATTCCTGTAGAAACCGGCTTGTTGTGTCCTGAAGGGCGTATTTTTGCCATTGAGCGCGATACAGAAGTGGCGAGTCTCATTCATCGTAATTGCGATCGCTTTGAAGTCAAGAATGTTAAGGTAATTGAAGGAAGTGCACCAGAATGTTTAACCGAGATTTCTGTACGTCCTCATCGGGTTTGCATTGAAGGCGGACGTTCAGTCAAGGCTATTTTAGAAGCAGTGTGGGACTTATTGCTACCAGAAGGTCGAATTGTAGCGACGGCAGGATCTCTGGAAAGTTTATACGCCTTATCGGAAGGATTTGCTCAGTTACAGGTTCGTAATATTGAAGTGGTTCAGTCTGGGGTGAATCGTTTGGAAATGCGCGGTACTCATCAGGTGTTTGCCGCAGTTAATCCGATGTTTATTATCAGTGGGGAAAAGATCGCCTAAATTCAGAAAATGTAAACTTATGTGACAAAGATTAAGGGTAATGGCTTCATCCCAGAGATTGAAAAAAAAGCCCCAAGGATGTTTACCCCCAGGACTCTCAAACCTTTATTCTAAAATCGATCTTAACACCAAATGGCCTGAGTTGATCCCTAGGGTCATGGCAAAAGAGATCCAATCTGGTTATGATAGGAGTGATAGTAACTTCAGAGAAGTGATCTCCAAAGGGAGATTGTGCTACCGTGATCGCGCAGCGACTGGGTAGGCAGGAGTATGGCCAATTTCAAACCAGCTGCTCACCTAACAACTGACTTCCTTGTTGCGCCAACGGTTGCTGCGTTTAGTTGGCGGCCATTGGGAAAGTGCCCAACAATTGATCGATCAAGCTAAACTTGATTATCCCAACATGGCTCAAGAGTGGTATCTAGAAAAAGTCATTACCAATCTAGAGCGCCCTTCCTTTGACAGTGACCGGTAAAATTGTGGAAAAACTCTAAACTCCATTATCTTTGCTGATCACGTAGCGACTCCCCAGGAGTATCGCGATAGGCGATCGCATAGCGAGCAATGGCGAGAGTTAAGCGAGCACGCTCTAAATCAGAGCAGTTGTCCCAATCCACCGCCGTAGCATTTTTCAATACCCAGTCTAGGGCAGCTTGTTCTTCGGCTCCCCGCATGGCATAAGCAAAAGGACGAGCCACCACTAATAAGTCTTCCACATCCCAATGGGATAAACTGGGCTGGACAGAGGCGATTAATTGATCAGCCACGGCAGCAGAGGAAGAGCGCAGAGCAGAGAGGGCTGTGCCGATCTGTTCTAGAACAGTAGAAGGCACAATGGTCCCAAATTGGTTGATTAACCATGCACAGAGGGGTTCTACGGTAGTCGGGGCAGGGCTAAAGCTTTCCCAAATAGAGTTGAGAGACTGATAAAATTGATGGCAACCCTGATCCAGGCGTTCTCGCAGCGACGGAGCAGGAGGATCACCCCATTCCGGGGCTTCTGTTGCCATTAACTCATCTAAGTGGCCCCAATAGGATGCTGATTCCTCAGCTAAGTGATTCCACGGGTAAATTTGCTCTTCGTCCCACAATAGGGTTTGCAAGAGAGTCCTTTCTCCGTGAAGTTCTGGAGAAGTGTCTTTCTCATGGAAGGGGAGTTGATCCGTCATAGCACTTACGCAGGTGAATGCAGTTTAATTTTTCATGGCAGAGATAACTACAAGCCTAGGGTTTCCCGTTCCGTATCTGCGATCGCCAAATTCCTGGTGGAGTTTACCACAAAGTATCTGTTTCCAGGTTCACGGTTATTTCCGAGTGGACAGAGGAGGGAACGCTGCTAATACAAGCGCAGAGGCTGCCTTGGCCAACAATTTCCACTTCGCAAGCATGGCAAGATCCCATCAAACATCCCGTGGGAA
Source organism: uncultured bacterium (assembly GCA_964616725.1). GTDB lineage: Bacteria > Cyanobacteriota > Cyanobacteriia > Cyanobacteriales > Desertifilaceae > Roseofilum. Next base: position 15,910 of record CAZTRW010000065.1, on the reverse strand, counting down.
TAGTGATACCTGCCCGTTGAGCCACCTCTAGTAAGGGTTCTCCGGGGGTGGCTCCTACAGTGACATTATCTGGCAAAAAACGAACGGCGATCACCTTACTCACCACTGCTCTCCTTTACTTATAATAGCGTTCTAATATTCAAGTGTTCTGCTACCTGATCGCTGAGGATATCCAGTACCAGTTCTCGTTGTTCTCGATAGTTCGGAACCCCTGTAGGTAAAGCCAATAGTCCTCGTTGTTTTCGCAACCGATTTAACCACATCCGTCGCCAAGGCCCATTATCAAATATTCCATGGAGATAGGTTCCCCAAATCCCCAAGTTATTGGTGACTATGCCTAATTGAGGGTCATCGAACAAGGTATGAACTTGACTTCCTGGCAGTAAGCCGGTGCGGCCTTGATGAATTTCAAATCCAGTAATGGGTAATCCCTCTTCAGGATAGCGAGAGGTGACGGTGCGCTGACGAGCTACTTTTTTCCCTAAAATGACAGTTTGAATGGGTAATAGCCCTAGGGCTTCGTAGCGTCCTTCTTCCCCTTCAAATCCTTCTGGGTCAGCCACGATTTTACCGAGCATTTGGAATCCGCCACAAATGCCTAACAAGGTGCCGCCCCCAGTAACATAGTCTTGCAAGGCTTTGGCCATGCCAGTTTTTTGGAGAATCAATAGGTCAGCGATCGTGGTTTTTGAGCCAGGGAGAATCACCGCATCGGGGTAGCCGAGGCGATCGTAGGGGGTGATATATTTCACTTGTACACTGGACTCAGCGTCCAAAGGGTCGAAGTCAGTAAAATTAGCGATATGGGGTAAGCGAATTACCGTAATGGTTAGCTCGGCAGTTTGTTTGGTGCTGTGGCGATCGCGCTCTAATAAACTCAGAGAATCTTCCGCTGGAAAAGCCGTATCTAGCCAAGGAATCACCCCTAAAACCGGGATACCCGTGTATTCTTCCAGCCAATCTATCCCTGACTGCAAGAGCGTACGCTGGCCGCGAAACTTATTGATCACAATGCCTTTAATCAGGGCCCTCTCTTCCGGTTCCAGCAACGCTAAGGTTCCCACCACATGGGCAAAGGCTCCACCGCGATCAATATCCACCACCAATAGAGTAGAAGCATTTAAGTGTTTAGCTACCCGCATATTCGTTAAATCTCGGTGTTTGAGATTAATCTCGGCAGGACTACCAGCCCCCTCACACACCACTAAATCAAATTCATAGGATAGCTGCTCCAAGGATTGGGTAATCGCTTCCCAGCCTCGGTCAAAGTATTCTTGGTAATAGTCTTGGGCACTGACCACACCCACTGGTTGCCCCCGTAAAATCACTTGGGAAGTCATATTTCCTTGAGGCTTGAGGAGAATCGGGTTCATGGTTACTTGAGGGGTAACCCCTGCGGCCCAGGCTTGTACAGCTTGAGCATAACCAATTTCTCCTCCGGTGGGAGTCACATAGGCATTGAGGGCCATATTTTGCCCTTTGAATGGTGCTAAGTGCCAGCCTTGTCGTCCGAGAATGCGACATAGGGCTGTACACAAAAGGGATTTGCCTGCGTGGGAGGTGGTTCCCACAACCATAATGGCTTTCATAGAGTCAAGGAGTCCAGGGCAAGGGGTCAAGGGAGGGACGAGCGCAAAAACCAGGGAATCAGTTGATTAATGCGGTTTTGGAGATAATCCCAACAGGAGGCGGGGGGAAGAGCGCCAGTAGTGTGTTCCCAGGTTTCCATCAGTTGCCGACCGAGGGGGGTGAGGCGAAATCGGTCGGTAATGCCTTGGCCGTCTACTTCGCGGCGGAGAATTCCGACTTGAATCAGCCAGAGGAGGGCGTTTTCGGTGGCCAGTTCGGTTAGGGGGTAGCGGGTATAATGGGCAGTGAAACCAGCTTGTCCAGCGATCGCCCCTTGGGGGATGCTGCGGGTTTTCATGGCTGTAAATAATGGTAGTTGAAACGGAGAACACCGTAAGGCGCGATCGCCACGTCTCCAGGTTGAGCTATCCCTCTCTAAATCTGGAGAAGGGGGAGAGTTAACCAAGGACATATTGCTGATTTCTTCTGTAAGGATAATTCAAATTGACTCCGAGGGCGAGGGAAAAGCCGCTTCAACAATTCTAACACGGTGATTTTGTGAGAGGGACAGGTCAGGGATGACTGGGGAAATCCAAGTATTGTAGAATTGCTAAAGTAGTTTCTAATCTAATGGGAAAGAAATCTCTATGCCTTTAGCTGTCGGCTCAAAAGCTCCAGAATTTACCGCGAAGGACACCCAGGGGAATTCTGTCTCTTTATCGGATTTTGCCGGAAAAACGGTGGTTCTTTACTTCTATCCCAAGGATGATACTCCTGGCTGTACCAAGGAAGCACAAAGTTTCCGGGATGCCTATGCCGAATATCAGGGAAAAGAAATTATGGTTTTAGGGGTGAGCATGGACGATGAGGCCTCTCACCAGAAGTTTACCGAAAAATATGGGCTGAACTTCCCTCTCTTGGCTGATACAGATGGGGCGTTGACCAAAGCTTATGATGTTGAGGGCGGCGGTTATGCCAAGCGGGTAACTTATGTGATTGACGGGGAGGGCACAATTGCTAAAGTATTTACTTCTGTCAATACCGCCACCCATGCTCAAGATATCTTAGCTGAATTAGGTTTGTAATTTCCACTATAATGGGGTGAAGCAGGGAGTGGTTCTTTTCTTCACCCCCCGATCTTTTATGCAATTTATCTTTTATGCAATTTATTGATCGTGTGGAAATTGAAGTGAAAGCTGGCGATGGGGGAGATGGGTTAATTGCCTTTCGCCGGGAAAAGTATGTGCCCGCTGGTGGTCCTTCGGGGGGGAATGGGGGGAAGTGAGGTTCAGTGCTCGTGAGGGCGACGGAGCGGCTACAAACGTTGCTGGATTTTAAGTATAATCATTCGTTTCGGGCAGAAAATGGAAAGCGAGGGGGGCCGAATAATCGCACGGGAGCGAATGGGGGCGATCGCCTGTTAGAAGTGCCTTGTGGTACGGTAATCACTAACGCGGAAACAGGGGAATGGATTGCGGATTTAACCGAACCGGAACAAACCATTGTGCTGGCTCAAGGGGGAAAAGGAGGCTTAGGTAATCAGCATTTTTTAAGTAATCGCAATCGCGCCCCCGATTATGCTCTTCCGGGTTTACCGGGTGAAGAAGGACGGTTTTGTTTGGAGCTAAAGTTGTTAGCCGATGTGGGGATTATTGGTTTGCCGAATACGGGAAAATCCACGTTTATTTCCGTAGTTTCCGCTGCACAACCGAAGATCGCAGATTATCCGTTTACGACGTTGGTTCCAAATTTAGGCGTAGTGCGAAAACCGACGGGAGATGGGACGGTATTTGCGGATATTCCAGGGTTGATTGCGGGAGCAGCCGAAGGGGTAGGATTGGGTCATGATTTCTTGCGCCATATTGAGCGCACTCGTGTTCTGTTGCATTTGATTGATAGTACCCATGAGGATATTTTGGCCGCTTATCAGACGATTCAACAGGAGTTAGTGGCTTACGGGAAAGGTTTGGAAAATCGACCGCAAGTGATTGGATTAAATAAAATTGATGCGGTGGATCGGAGTCGGGATTTAGAGGCGATCGCCGCTGATCTCCGAAAATCTACTCAATGTCCTGTATTGCTTCTCTCAGCAGCAACCCAAACCGGCATTCCAGACGTGCTCCAAACCCTCTGGCAAATCCTAGAGTCTCCCTCTGGGGATGAAGAACCAGAATTGGCTGAGACAATCATCACGGGTTTGCCCGCTTCCCAGTGAGCAGATAGGTGTCCATTTCTCCTTTGCCTTTGATCTCGATTTTGCCTCGCGGCTGTAAGTGGTAATGGAGTTTGAGGGCATCATAAGTGGTTTGACTCACTTGGATTTGGCCGGGGATACCGTGGGATTCCATGCGACTGGCAGTGTTGACCGTATCTCCCCATAAATCATAGCTAAATTTCTTTTTGCCGATCACTCCGGCGACGACTGGCCCGGTGTTGATGCCGATGCGAATCTGGAAGTTACTGTTCATTTCTTGGTTGAGTTGGGTGATGGCTTCTTGCATTTTGAGCGCCATATCAGCGATCGCCTCGGCATGATCGTGGCGTGGTGTGGGGAGTCCTCCTACCACCATGTAAGCGTCGCCGATAGTTTTGATTTTTTCTAGGTCATAGTCTTCGGTAATTTGATCGAATTTGGAGAAGATTTTGTTGAGCAGCGATACTAGATCTGAGGCGTTTTGTTCGGCGGAAAGTTGGGTGAAACCAACAATATCGGCAAAGAGGACGGTGACTTGTTCAAAATGTTCGGCGATCGCCCCAGAGGTTTGTTTGAGCAGTTCGGCGATTCTGACTGGTAAAATGTTATGGAGCAGTTTTTCAGTTTGCTTTTTCTGATAAAATAGGGCAATTTCAATTTGCTTGCGTTTAATAAATTGACAAAGATGTTTCCCGACCCCTCCAAAAGTTTGTAATAACTCTTCATCAATCGGTTGGGTTTCTTGACTGAATAAGGTGATAATTCCCATTTGATCTTCTTCGCTCGACACTGGAAAACCAACCATAGATTTGATTTTTTCGTTCCTGCCCAGTTCTTGGCTGACTGTTGGCAGATTGGATTGGTAATCGTCAATCCATTGTGGAGTATTTTCTGTCCAAATCTTGCCTAACCATCCTTCGCCAGGACTAAAATAGACTTCTTTCACTTTAGAGAGTTTAGGAAAGTCAGCTTCTCTTTTTTTCCAGATATTCTGGCGAATCATTTGATTGGTATAGGTGAGGTTTTCTTTTTCATCTTTAATTTGTTTGGGAATCCAATAAATAGCTAAATCCCAATCGAGGTTTTCCACTAAAACCCGCAGAACATTGGCTAATGCTTGATCGATCATCAAGGAGCGTGATAAAACACCCGCAACGCTATATTGCAAAAAGAGTCGCTGCTGAGCCCGTTTGGTTTTGGTAACATCTCTGCCGACGTAGAGAATATCTTTGAGACTAGGAATATCGGTTTCTAATAAGGCACAGGAGAGGGAAAGGAAGAGTTTTTCTCCGTGTTTATTGGGCACAATTACTTCAATATCAGTGATCACTTCTGTTTGGAGAATATGATCTTGATGCAGTTGTTCGTGATGCTGAAATTCTTCTCCTAAAATCTTCTGAATGGGTTGACCAATTAGTTCTTCTGTCGTATAATATAGGAGTTTTTCAGCCGCAGGATTAATAGTTTTAATAATGCCTGATTGATTGGTAACTATCAAGGCTTCAGCCATGGAGTGAATCAGTTGACGGATGTAGTTTTCAGATTTGGCTAAGGCATTAATGGCGATCGCGTTTTCATTCGTCGCTTGCACTAAACGCTGTTCTAGATTCATCCGTTGTGTTACATCTTCGAGGAAAACAATCAATTGAGGATCGCCAGGGGGATCAGGATCGGCAATAAAATAAAGGTCAACATACAGAGGATGATCTTGATCGGAGGAGCGGGCGATCGCCTTAATATCAAATTCCTCTTGCTCTCCTGATAATACTAGCTCTAAGATCTCTTCTATACCATAGGTTTCGAGAAAATAGGTTTGAATCGGCTCACCTACCACCAACTCCTCTTCTCCAACGACTAAACGAGGAGCGCGATCAGAAAAGGCACGGATCACTAGATCTTGGTCTAACACCAAATATTCCATGTGGTGAGGAACGACAATTTTAGGCATAATTTTACGATCATTTTCAATTATCGTACTCGAACCCTAGGTAAGAAAAAATCTTTCTGAATCTCACTTAATCTCCCCTAATCCATCTTAAGCTATTCCACAATCAACTCTAACTCAGGCAAAAACTTCTGGAGATTTTTTAACGACTTACTTTGCCAAGGAACATCTATCGATCCCAGCACAGTTAAGTGAATATGGGGTTTTTTCCGTAAACCCATCACAAACTTAGTAATCAAACTAATCCCCGAACTATTTAAAAACTCCAATTGTTTCAAATCCAGAATAATTTTACTAGGGTCTGACTCTACAATATCATTGAGAAACACCTTAATGGGATCATATTCATTTGCGCCACCAAGACTCAACTCTCCCGTAAATGTAATGATATTTAAATCGGGATCGTAATAAACTTTATAGTCAGTTTTTTCGATCATTTGAGAACTCATTCGCTTACCTCCATTTTTCTTTAATTATACTTTAACTCTCGCCATAGTTGTCAAAGTGACAAACTGACTTCCTGCTTTAGAATCTGTAATTTTCCAACCCAAGGTAGCGCCATAATCTTTAATCATACTAATTAACCCTAGACCAGAAGCGTTGCTATCCTCTTCTAAACTTTTCTCTACCTGGCGAACATAAAGATCCTCTAAATCTTCAGTTAGGAGTTCTGCAATGAACGCCTCAAAAACTGCCAGTTGATCTAAACCTACCGTATTGGTAGCAAAAATAGCGGCGGTGATCTCCTGCTCTGGAATAAAATGAATTCCGAACACAATCTTACACTTAACAGATACTTCATGGAATTTAATGGCATTTTCTAGTAATTCATTAGCAATGTAACTTACGGCTGCTTTGCTTTCAACAATTCGGGACTGCTCTTGAGTTTCATCTATAGGCAAAAAACCTAAAAAATAATCCGCCAGAAAGTACGCTGACAACCGATTATTTTTCCATTGCTTTTTGAGCGGTTGGGAGCTAGGGGTAAAGGTTAATTCTAAGGAATCATGTTCCGGTGGAAATTCTTTAATAAAGTTGCCTAGAATTTTTTCCATAGGGAGATTTTATTTGATGCTAGAGTCTTTTTTCTAAAGAGGTTATTGGACAATGATTATTTTTTTGTTTTAAAACCACTAAGGTAATATCATCAAATATTTTTTCATCGCCAATAAAATCCTGTAAGTCGTCAATAATATCTTGCTTAATCTGATTTGCATTATGGTGCCAACTTTGGCTAATCACTTGGCATAATCGTTCCATCCCATATCGCTGGTTCTGTGTGTTTTTTGCTTCTGTAATGCCATCGGTGTAGAGCACCACGCCATCTCCCGGACTTAACTCTATTCTAGTATAACCAAAAAATTCTGTAATATTATCATCCATACCAATGGGTACACCTAAATCCATGGTATCAATGCGCTGAATCTGACCGTTTTGACGGACAACAATGGTTTCTTCGTGTTGCCCGCTGACGGTTAAAATTCCGTCAGCATAATTAAGAACGGCTAAGGTTAAGTTTTTATCTGTCCCCATCCGTTGAGCATTTTTATAAATGGTACGGTTGAGAATATCGAGAAAGCGAATAGGGTCATTTTCTTTAACTTCTTTGAGGGTACGAACAGCGGTTTGGGTCATCAGCATGAGGATACCACTTTCTAAGCCGTGGCCGGTAACATCTCCAATGCCAATGGTGATTACGCCATCGGTGGATAAGACATCATAATAATCGCCGCCGACTTCATCGGCGGGTTTCATGTAACCAGCAATATCTAATTCTTGGATTTGGGCAAGATCTTCGGGTTTGGGGAGAATTAATTGTTGCATTTCTCGGAGGATATCGAGTTCTGCGGAGAGGCGTAGGTTTTCGGATTTGAGCTGTTGGTTGAGGTGATCGATTTCCTGGTTGGCGGCGGCAAGTTCTTTGGTGCGTTCTTCGAGGTGATGAATGACGATCGCATTTTCATTGGTTGCTTGTACTAGGTGTTGGGCGAGTTCCATTCTCTGGGTAACATCTTCTAGAAATAGAATCAGGTACTGGTGTTCTTCTGCCTCCGTAGGATCGGCAATAAAGTATAAGTCGATATACAAGGGGGTTTCGGGGTTGGGAGATCGGGCGATCGCCTGAAGATCGAAGGAAGGGAGTTCTCCCGTCAGAACTGACTCTAAGGTTTCTTCAAGACCGTAAATTTCGGGAAAGTAATGCTGTAAACTTTCTCCTATTTTGAGGTGACTTTCCATTCCTATCAGGCGTTGAGCGCCCCTAGAGAATCTTTGGATTGCCAGCGCCTTATCTAAAATCAAATATTCCATATGATCCGGCACAATCAATTGGGACATGAATTACTTTAAGTTGCGAGAATCTCTTTAGCCAAGTCTTGGAATAATAAGTTGACATTATCGCCTGTTTTTGCTGAAGTTCTATAGGTGTTGATTACGGGGTAATCTGGATAGCGATGTTTTTCTAAAAACACTTTTAATTTTAGTTCATCGATTAAATCAGCTTTATTTAAGGCAATGACCATTTTTCCCTTGGGATTGACGGACATAAATAGCTCAATGTGGTTAATGATGTTGTCTAGGGTTTCTTCTCGACTAACATCGGCGACAATGATTGAGCCTTTAGCGCCTTGGAGATAACTGGGGGCGATCGCCTTAAATTTAGTTTGTCCTTCAATGTCCCAAATCAGCAGTTGTAACTCCTGAGAGTCTTTTTCTTGAGGGATTTGGATTTCTTTGCGAGAGATTTTCACTCCCACGGTAGACAAGTATTTATCATCAAATTGATCGTCAACAAATCGGCGGATTAGGCTTGTTTTACCGACACTAAAATCGCCCACCATGCAAATTTTCTTAGAAATTTTAGCCATATTACCTATTTTCCCACCTGAATTGGACGAAACAGTTCAAACCGTACAGATCTACTTAAGGCTAACGCATCAGTGGAGTTAATGCCGGGAGGGGGTTCTGTGGTTCCTTGGATGTGAAGGCGGGTTGCCTGAATCCCTTCCTGTTGTAGCGCACCCTTGACGATTTTGGCTCGCTGCAATGAGAGTTTTTGGTTTTCGCCCCAGTTGCCGAGGCGATCGCTATGGCCGATAATCATTAAATTAAATTCGGGATACTGTTTGAGAAACTGAGCAATTTTAGGAATATTTTCCGCGCGATCGGCAGGATGAAGCTGATTTGATCCTGACTCAAAGTAAATCTTCATTTCCAAGGGACTTTGTTGTAGCTTGATGCGACTGAAAACACTACTTACTCCTGTAATTCCTTGCAGAGAATCCAGAATTTTTTCGAGATCTCTCACTTCTACTACTGTCCCTGAAACGGTTACATGACCTTGCTCATAGGTGGCTGCAATGGCGACTCCATCCAGTTGATTGAGCACTTTGACGATTCTCCCTACTTCAGAAGCAGAGGCATCTAAATCGGGGGGTAAATTGACGGCGATGATATCATTATCTAGGGTTAATTCAGGCAATGTTTGAGTGATGATTTCTCCGGCTTTTAAGCGCAAGTATTCGTTAGGGACTCTGCCTTTGAGGTGGATCGTGTTCTGCTTGACATCAGGAGTTAAGGCATAAACGGATAGTTCGGGAGTGGCTAATAGGGCTTGGCGGGCTTGATTTTCTAAGCGGTGTTCTGCTTTCCAGCGATAACTTGTCCAAATCCAAGGAATGGCGATCGCCGCAATAATCCCCAAGATTAAGATCGTTAATGCCCAGGGAAACTCATCATCAATTTTCTTTTCACTTTCACCAAAGAGTTTTTCTAAACTATCAGGAACTTGATGGGGAATAGTACCGGAATCTCCATCAAACTCAGCAATAGTTTCTCCAAATTTCTGGAGGAGTAAACCGTAAGTATCTTTAATCTTTTGCAAGAAAGCTTTCGAGGGTTCTCCCTTAATCACCACTGCCATATAGGAGTAGCCCGCTACTTCCAGGATAATTTTACAATCATCATATTCAATTTCATTCAGTTCTGACGCACTTTCGCTCGACGATACACAGTCATTAACAAAACTCCGAATGGCAGTTAGCATCCCTGCCAGCATTTCTGATTCTAACCGTTCTTCTTGAGCCGGTTGAAATTCACTAATCACTAATCCAGAGGCTTTATGGATCAAGAAAATTGCTGTTACCTGAAAAGGCATGGATTCTTGAAAAATTAGTTCTGCTTCTGAAACTCCCCGCACTCTGGCTTTAATTTTCCGCTGAATTCCTCGTAAAGTTAAGGCACTTTCTACTTTTTGATTAATGGACTGAATTACATCACCCATATATTTGGCGATGGTATTTCCAATCACGGGATAAAGAGCATCTACCATGGCTTCTCGCTCATGTTCGATTTGTTGTTTGATAGCGGGGCCCATTTCTGGGCCGAGGGCTTTGGCGATCGCATGGCGATCCAGACGAATTTGTTCTTCAATAGCTAAACTCACTTCTGGAGCAAGGGCTTTCGCCACTTCTCGCGGCGATCGCCGAATTTCTTCTGAAATAGCTGCTGGAATCAAATCTGCCAACACCCCACTCATTGCCTCCGCATCCTGTTGAGCACGATTTTGAATAATCTTATCAATAATCGGGGTTAATACCCGAATACTTTGCTCATGGGAAACCGTTAAATCAAACCCTAATAATTCCGAAATTAACGGTAACATGGGGTTGAGTAAAGCCGTTTGTTGTTCTAAGACTCTTAAGCGCTCCTCCACAGTCATATTTTCTGATGAGACAGTCAAACTCCCTGGATCTTTTTTGAGTAGTTTCCCCTCTTTTGATGCAGGTTTCTGTTTCAGTTCAGGAGCTGTTTTTTGAGTTTCTCCCTCTTGAAATAGGAGAGATTGGAGCGCCTCTAAAGAGATCTGAGACTCTGGTTGATCCTCGCTTTTAATCGGAGCAATTTGCAGTTGAGGTTTGGAAATAGCAGCAGGAGTAGAAATCGGTGAGGGTGTTGATTCTGGAATCACCAATTCTGCTTTGAGCACTAAGGGCGGCAGTTCTCCAGAAAATCGCGCTTCCCGTTCATATTGGGGTGGGGGATTTTCTAGCAGTAAGTCACACAATAGATTCAGGGTTTGGTCTACCGATGATTGAGATTCCGAAGATTCCGAGGGGGGATTCTCCAGGGAACGCAAATCCTGTGATGGGGGTTTAGACGCAGAGGATTTCTCGACAGAAACTTCCTCCGTATCTGTCAACCAGTTAAACCAGTTTTCTTGCTCCAGGGTAGACTGAATTGTTTTCTCTGAACGGTTTGGCGTTTTTACTGGTGAATAACGATCTGATAAAACCATAGCCCCCACCGATCGCTCCTAAAATTGTTGGTACAATGTTTGCTTACATTTTTTGTTGTGGTAACAACAAATCCGTCTTGATTTCTGCTCCTTCAATATCTCTAAAATCAGTTTTCTTGATCCTCATACACAAATCAAACAACAGCTCTGCTAATTCATCACGAGACACCTTATTATCTTGGAGACCACCGAAGTGTTTTTCCAATTCGGCTTGAATTTGGCCAGTGATAGTATGCATTTCCTTTTGTAAGGATTCTTTGGTGTGATTGAGGCTCTGCTGGAGGTTTTCCGACTGGTTATTGAAGGTTTTATCTAGATTTTTCAGTTGTTCCGTAAAGTTTTTCTGGCTCCGATCTAGGTCTTGTTTGATCTCCGTAAAGTCTTCTGTATGGGTGACACTGACATACTGAATTTTTTTCTCTAACGCATAAGAATTAGAGCGCAATTCATTAGAGAACTGTTCGTTGAGTTGATTCAAGCGATCGCCCATTTCTTGTCTGAGATCTTTGATCGCTGTTTCTAACTGACTCAGCCGAATATCGAGTTCGCGCTGCTGCTCCCCAAAGAGCAAGTCTCGGATCTGCTCCACATTCCCTAGGCGATCGCGCATATCTTTCTGTTGACTAGGATCGTTGATCATTGTTTTGCTCTCACACTCCCAAAAATAATTCCCCTGATGATAAGTGCCTACTTCACCAGTGAAAGCCCTCATCTTCAAGTTCAAATCTCAAATCCCCTTGATTTTACTCGAATTTTCCGTCAATACAAGCTAATCCTGAAAATTGAATTGAATTTGCCCTTGCTTCACCGTCATCACCTGAGAAGATTGTAGCCAATTTTGCTCAAAGGTACCTAAGTGAGTGGTGGTAATCAAAGTCTGAAAGCGATCAGTAATCGCCTCTAGTAGCTGATTTTGCCGCGTCAAATCCAACTCCGCCAACACATCATCGAGCAGCAGCAAAGGGGATTCCCCCACCACCTCAGAAATTAACTTTAATTCAGCTAACTTCAAGGCTAAAACCAACGTGCGCTGTTGTCCCTGGGAGCCATACTGACGTGCCGGAGTACCATTAATCTCAAACTCTACCTCATCCCGATGGGGGCCAACCAACGTTGTTCCTTGCGCCAATTCTGCTACCAACCGATCGCGAAGTTTCTCCAAAAAAGCTTGCTCTACCCGTTCTGATGAGGTACGGGAATCTCCCTCCCAAGCCACACTCGGATGATAACTCACCAACATTTTTTCCGTAGCCCCACTGATACTTTGATGCCAAGCTGTAGCAATCGGTGCTAATCGTTCTAACACCCTAGCGCGTCGCCGCATCAAGCGCACCCCCACAGTAACTAACTGAGCATCCCACAAGGAGAGTTCTGCCGCTGTAGGAGGACTCTGGCGATCTTGACGCAACAGAGCATTCCGTTGTCGCAAAATTTGCTGATATTGACGTAATAAATGGTCGTAAACAGGTTCTAATTGGGTGAGAAGGGTATCTAACCAGAGACGGCGAGCTTCAGGCGCGCCGCGCACCAAATCTAAATCTAGGCTAGAAAACTGCACCACATTAAGAATGCCTAAAAAATCCCGTCGCCGACGCTGAGGTTCATGGTTAACCACAAGAGTACGGTTGCCACTCGCGCGGAGGATGAGTTTCAAATCGATCGCCCCCAGTTGTCGCTCGACAGTAGCGCTGATTTGACCAACAACAGAGGCGCGATCGCTGCCATTATTGATCACCAAGTCGCGATCGCTCTTGGCGCGATGCGATCGTAACGTAGACAATAACGCCACCGCTTCCAACAGATTAGACTTTCCCTGAGCATTATCTCCCACTAAAATAATCTTAGGAGCATTAAATGTCACCAACTGTTCCCAATAGTTCCGAAATTGCTTAAGATAGAGATGTTTCAGATACATCAACCCAATTCCCTTATTGTTGCCAACCTCCCCGGCTCTCCCTATTCAAAGATACCCCATCCACAACAGTCAACCTATGCCTACAGACCTAATCATCTTGATTGCCGCCTTAGTCATTTCTTGGCTCATCTTTACATGGCTAGTCAAAATGGTTAAACTCACGGTGGGTACAGCCCTAACCATTGCCGGAATTGCCCTTATCCTGCAACTACTCTTTGGGGTCAATCCTCACCAACTTTGGCAACAAATTCTCGATTTACCCCAAATTCTCCTCAAATGGGTTTCTGGCGCTTAAACCCTGTCGGGATCTCCTAACTGCTCGTGATCTTCCCTAGAAAAACTCCTATGAACTCTAGTAAGTCAAACTATCACACTCATCCGATTTGGAATTGGATTAACTGGTTGAGCTTTCCAATTCTGCTGTTTCTTGCTTTGCATCTGCTGCAACCGGAAGACTCCACCTCAGAATCCACCTTTTCTGTGCCACCTCAGTCCTGCCATCAAATGTCTGGAGGAGTTTACGCCTAGGATTCTCAGGTTAAACTGGACAATAGTGTTTTGATGTGCAACTGATGACTCCACCTTCCTCAGATCTGAATCTTTCTGCCTCAATGGCGACAAGAGTGCGCAATTTATTGGTCGCTTTGAGTGCCATCATCCTGACTTTGGCCTTATTTTTAGGATTGCAAACCCAACATCCCGCTCACTCTTTGTCAGAGTTAGCTGAAAAGTCAACCCCTTTAGAGGTGGCAGTGGCGAATGGTAAGCCGACGTTAGTAGAGTTTTATGCCAATTGGTGTTTGACTTGTCAGGGCATGGTTCCTGATATGGTGGCTCTGCGAGACACTTATGAGGATCGGGTAAATTTTGTGATGTTAAATGTGGATAATCCGAAGTGGTTGCCAGAGTTGGAAACCTATCGGGTGGATGGGATTCCCCATTTTGTGTTTTTGAATGCTCAAGGAGAGGCGATCGCTCAAAGTATCGGCGAAGTGCCCAAACCTATTTTCACCGAAAAACTCAATGCCCTCATTGCTGGAATCCCCGTAGCCAGTGCAGAGATACCAGGAAAAGTTTCCAGCCTTCAGCCAGGAAGCAGCGCCACTTTCTCCAGCAACAGCGATCCTCGCAGTCACGGCAGTCAAGCCATCCCATCGTCAAAGTAAACTTTGGAGATTAGCCCCCATTTCCAAAAGTTCTTCTGACCAAAGATACATATGCTGATATCTCAGTAGCTGTTTTCCAATTAACCCTAAACGTTGATGAAAAGTTGGGACTTCTCCAGGATCAAGCAAAGGAGAATCGTACACCTCCCCATCATCCCGTTGGAACTCACAGGAAAGGCTAATCCGAGGATGGGGGGCTTTGTCACTACTGCGTCCTCCCCAATGCATCAGGCGATGATTCCAGCCTAAAACCGAACCGGCAGCGGCGGGTAAGGCGCGAACATCTTGAGGCTGAATAAAGGGTTGGTGCGGTGGTTGTTCGTAAAGGTAATAGTAAGGATCGAACTGGGGAGGCAGAATATACATACATCCATTGAGAGGGATGGCATCACTCAAGGGAATCCAGAGGGTCATTACTTTGGGGAGACCATCGGGAAGGAGGGTGTTGGCTCCCCGATCGCGATGGGGACCCCATCCCGATTGGTTGTGATCTGTGCCTACATACCAGGCCCAAAAGGCGGGAAGCTGATGATAGCGATCGCCTAAAATGGCCTGGAGCAGGATCGATAAACGATGGAGCAATAACCAAAATTCATCATACACAAAGGCAAAAACCGCCGGCCATCCCTCTTGTGCCAACACTTCAATCCCAACAGCCATCCGAAATACTTCTATCTCTGGTAAGATTGGCTCCAACTGAAAATAGCCTTCTTCCTTGAGATCGAGCAAAATTTCTGCTAAGGTTTCTCGAGCAAAGGCAATTTTGGCTACTTCTGAAGATTCTTCTACAGACAGACCTGGATTCAGTTGTTGCCAAAAATTAGGATCTTGGATTTCCGTCAGAGCAATCATAGCCTACTCCGTGGTTGGGTCAGCAGACGGGGAATGGGGACGTGAGATTACCGATTCCTATTTAATGTTTAGGAGTTCCACATCAAAAATTAAAGTAGCATGAGGAGGAATCACGCCACCGGCTCCGTCAGCACCATAGGCTAACTCGGAGGGGATAATCAGTTGTCGTCTACCGCCCACTTTCATGGACATGACTCCTTCATCCCATCCTTTGATGACTCTGCCGACACCGATGGTAAATTCAAAGGGGGCGTTGCGATCGCGAGAGCTATCAAATTTCTTCCCATTTTCCAAGGTTCCCGTGTAGTGTACCACCACTCGATCTCCCTTCTGAGGACTAGCACCCTCTCCCACCACTACATCAATATACTTCAAGCCAGAAGCCGTCATAGTGGCTTCTGCCGATCCCAGATTTTCGCTACCATTGCCAGCCATCCGTTCAGCTGCTCCTTGAGTATCGATTTGAGTAATTCCTGAAGTAGGAACCTCTGATACCTTAGCAGCATTAGCCTGTGAAGGAGAATTTAAAAACTGACTGGCCACTAAAACCACCACACAGGCGATCATCACCCCAAATGTAATCCCAATTTCTTTCACAATTACAGTCTCCTGAATAGTCTTATCCTTTGCTAGAGAGTTTAGCGCCAGAGTATATTTTCCAAGTCTCGCACCTGACGTTCCAATCGGTCTAGCCTACCACGCAACTCATCCATCTCTGATTGTCGAGGAACGCCAAGATCCATGAGGACATTCCGTACCTGACGTTGAAATTGCTCATCTAAGGTTTCCTGCTCCGTTTTCAGTTTTTCCACCAAGTCATCCATCATATTTTTGGCTTGATCGGGTTGGATTGTACCATTTTTGACCCATTCTTCACTGGCTTGTTTGAGCTTTTCCGCCACGATGGAGGTGGTGCCAATCCCAAACATGAGGAGTTGATTAATCAGATTATTGGTATCCATAGTGTCTTGAG
>CAZTRW010000064.1:0-18718 GCA_964616725.1 uncultured bacterium | reverse complement strand
CGGCAACATTGCCCCCATTATCCGCAATGGCTCCTCATGGTTTGCCAGCATCGGCACCGAAAAAAGCAAAGGCACCAAAATCTTCTCCCTCACCGGCAAAGTCTGCAATAACGGCTTAATCGAAGTCCCCATGGGCATTACCCTGCGGGAAATCGTCGAAGAAATGGGCGGCGGAGTCCCCGAGGGCGGGCAAGTCAAAGCCGTGCAAACGGGTGGTCCTTCCGGCGGATGCATTCCCATTGAGTATCTCGATACCCCTGTAGATTACGAATCCTTAACCCAATTGGGTTCCATGATGGGTTCCGGGGGCATGGTGATTATGGATCAATCCACCAACATGGTGGAAGTGGCTAAGTTCTACATGGAATTTTGCCGGGATGAGTCCTGTGGGAAATGCATTCCCTGTCGCGCGGGGACGGTGCAAATGTACGAACTGCTTACCAAGATTATTCAACGGCGAGCCGCTACAGAGGATTTGGAAAAATTGGCACATCTGTGTCAGATGGTGCGAGCCACCAGTTTGTGCGGTTTGGGGATGAGTGCGCCTAACCCCGTTTTGAGTACATTGCACTATTTCAAGTCAGAGTATGAAGCGTTTTTAGCTGTGAAAAGTTAGGCAATTTTAGTGATTAGGACAGGAGAATCATCATGTTTTGCGAACAATGTGAGCAAACCGCTAGTGGTCAAGGATGTCATCAATGGGGAGCTTGTGGCAAGAGTCCCACTGTCAATAGTGTGCAGGATTTGTTGGTGTATTGTTTGAGAAGTTTGGCTCCTGTAGCATTGCAGGCGAAGGCCCAGGGAATTTCAACTCTAGAGGTGGATCGGTTTACCGGTGAGGCTCTGTTTACGACAATGACCAATGTGAACTTCGATCCAGGTTATTTTGGGAATTTAGTGCGTCATGCGATCGCCTTACGCGAAGACCTCAAAGCTAAGATAACCTCATCCCTACCTTGGCCGGCCATCACCGAGTTTCAACCCGACTTTAACGATAGTCTCGCGGCTCAGGGAGAAGCCCTCACACTCCAATTACTAGAATCAGCCCAAGGCAATCCCGACATTTTTGCCCTGAAACTCCTGGTGCTTTATGGCGTAAAAGGCATGGCTTCCTATACCTTCCACGCCTATGAATTGGGGCAAGAAAATCCAGAAATCTATCAATTCTGCTATGAAGCCTTGCAAGCAGTAGATCGCAATGACTTAACCTTAGATGAATGGGTTGCCCTAGCGCTGAAAGTGGGAAAAATGAACCTCAAAGCCATGGAATGCCTAGACGCAGGGCACACTCAAACCTATGGCCATCCTGTCCCCACTCCCGTTCCCCTGAATCCTAGACGAGGGAAAGCCATTCTCGTTTCTGGTCATGATATCAAACAACTGGAAGCACTGCTGGCCCAAACCGCTGAGACGGGCATCACCGTCTACACCCATGGTGAACTGCTGCCTGCCCATGGTTATCCGGTACTGAAACAACGCTATCCCCATCTCTATGGTCACTATGGCACGGCTTGGCAAAACCAAACTCGTGATTTTACCAAGTTCCCTGGGCCCATTGTGATTACCACCAACTGCTTGATGCCTCCCCATGAAGGGTATGAGGAACGGCTTTATACCGTTGGGCCAGTAGGTTTTCCGGGATTAACCCATTTACCGACAGGAAATAGCGTAGTTAATTTTAGTACGGTTATCGCCAAGGCGCAAGAGATGGCTGGCTTTACGGAAGAGACAGAACCGCGCCAAGTGATGACTGGCTTTGCGCGGAATGCGGTGCTGAGTGTGGGCGAAACGATTGTGAATGCGGTGAAACAAGGGAAGATTCGCCATTTCTTCCTGGTGGGGGGTTGTGATGGGGCGAAACCCGATCGCAACTACTATACGGAATTTGTGGAAAAAGTGCCCTCAGATTGTGTGGTACTCACCCTCGCCTGTGGTAAGTTCCGCTTTTTTGACCAACCATTGGGAACGATTGAGGGGATTCCACGGTTGTTGGATGTGGGACAGTGCAATGATGCGTATTCGGCGATTCAGATTGCGGTGGGATTGGCGAAAGCGTTTGAAGTGGGGGTGAATGAGTTGCCGTTATCGATGGTGTTGTCGTGGTATGAGCAAAAGGCGATCGCTGTTCTTCTGACTTTACTCTATTTGGGGATTAAAGATATTCGCCTGGGACCAACTTTACCCGCCTTTTTAACCCCTAATGTGTTTAAGTTGCTGTCTGAAACTTATAATCTGAAACCCATTTCTACTCCGGATGCTGATCTGGCCGCCTGTTTATCAGTTTAGCAATGAACAATAAGCAATTAATGATTGTTTATTGTTCATAATTAATTATTTTGGAGAATACCATGTCTGTTAAAACCTTAAATATTGATGGCATTGATATCGCCATTGAAGAAGGATCAACGCTTCTAGCTGCGGCGAAACAAGCAGGTGTAAATATCCCAACTCTCTGCCATTTAGAAGGAATTTCTGATGTAGGCGCTTGTCGCCTTTGTTTGGTAGAAGTGAAAGGCATTAATAAGTTACTGCCGGCTTGTGTGACGGAAGTAGCGGAAGGAATGGAAGTGCATACACAAACAGAGATTTTGAAAGAATATCGCCGGATGACGGTAGAGTTGCTGTTTGCGGAAGGCAATCATTTCTGTGCTTTTTGTGTGGCCAATGGGAACTGTGAATTGCAGGATGCGGCAATTACCGTAGGGATGGATCATTCTCGATTTGAGTATCGTTTTCCCAACCGAGAAGTGGATTTATCCCATCCTCAATTTGGCATCGATCATAATCGTTGTATCTTGTGTACTCGCTGCGTGCGGGTGTGCGATCAGATTGAAGGTGCTCATGTTTGGGATGTATCTGGGCGGGGAGGTACGGCGAAGATTATTTCTGGTTTAAATCAACCTTGGGGTGAGGTGGATGCTTGTACATCTTGTGGGAAATGTGTTAATGCTTGTCCGACTGGATCGATTTTCCGCAAGGGAACGACGACAGCAGAAAAACAGAGCGATCGCGAAAAATTGGAGTTCTTAGTCACGGCTCGCACCAAACATCAATGGACAAGATAATTATCAATGGCTCAAGGTAGCGAATATTTCAGTTGGTTCAGAATAAAACCAGGAGAAAATACCATGGAAAAAATTAGAATGGCAACGGTATGGTTAGCGGGATGTTCGGGATGTCATATGTCGTTTTTAGATTTAGATGAATTCCTGTTTAATGTTGCCGAAAAAGTAGATATGGTTTACTCCCCTGTGGGTTCTGATATTAAGGAATATCCCGAAAATGTGGATGTGTGTTTGGTAGAAGGGGCGATCGCCAATGAGGAAAATTTAGAACTAGCACTCAAAGTTCGGGAAAGAACCAAGATGGTGATTTCCTTTGGAGATTGTGCTGTAACGGCTAATGTGCCAGCCATGCGAAATATGCTGGGGGGTACGGAGCCTGTTCTTAAACGCTGTTATTTAGAATTAGGAGATACGACTCCCCAATTGCCCCATGAACCGGGAATTGTACCCGAATTACTGGATAGTGTTCGCCCTTTGCATGAGATGATTAAAGTCGATTTGTTTATTCCCGGATGTCCTCCCCCCGCGGATCGCATTAAAGCGGCGATCGCCCCTCTTTTAGAAGGAAAAATTCCAGTAATGCAAGGACGTGAAATGATTAAATTTGGCTAACTTAATAGATCGGGGCGAGTTCACCCCCCAACTCGCCCCTTGATCACCACAAAAATCAAGAGAAAGGAGAACACCAAAATGAGTAAAACAGTTGTCATTGATCCCGTGACTCGGATTGAAGGTCACGCTAAAATTTCGATCTTCTTAAACGATGCCGGAGAAGTAGAAAATGCCCGCTTTCATGTAGTCGAATTTCGCGGCTTTGAGAAATTTTGCGAAGGACGACCCATGTTTGAAATGGCAGGAATTACGGCGCGAATCTGTGGAATTTGTCCCGTGAGTCATTTGTTAGCTGCTGCCAAAACAGGGGATAAAATTCTGGCGGTTAAAGTGCCCATAGCGGGGGAAAAACTGCGCCGAATGATGAATTTAGCCCAGTTAACTCAATCGCACGCCCTGAGCTTTTTCCACTTAAGTAGTCCTGATTTCTTATTAGGATGGGACAGTAATCCAGCCACACGCAATGTGTTTGGGTTAATAGCAGCCGATCCCGATCTGGCGCGAGAAGGAATTCGCTTACGACAGTTTGGACAAACGGTGATTGAACTATTAGGTGCAAGGAAAATTCATGCGGCTTGGGCAGTGCCTGGTGGCGTGCGATCGCCCCTTTCAGAAGAAGGAAGAACTTGGATTAAAGATCGCCTCCCTGAATCCTTCACCGTCATCAACAAAGCCTTAACCTTGTTTAAGCGTTTATTGGACAGCGAATTAACCACAGAAGCCGAAGTTTTCGGAAAATTCTCTTCCCTCTTTATGGGATTAGTTGCTCCAGATGGTAGTTGGGAACATTATGGAGGACAGTTGCGCTTTATTGATAGCGAAGGTAATATTGTTGCTGATGGTTTGAGCGAGGATAATTATCAAGACTTTATTGGCGAAGCGGTCGAAAATTGGTCTTATTTGAAATTCCCCTATTATAAACCCTGGGGATATCCTGATGGCATTTATCGAGTTGGCCCTTTAGCACGATTAAATGTGTGCGATCGCATCGGGACACCTGATGCTAATCGAGAATTGCAAGAAATGCGCGATCGCGCAGGCGGGCGAGTCGCCACCTCTTCTTTCTACTATCACTATGCTCGCTTAATTGAAATTCTCGCTTGCTTAGAAAAAATCCAAGAATTAGTCGATGATCCCGATGTGGTTTCCTCTCGTGTGCGCGCCACAGGAGGCATTAATTGTCTCGAAGGAATCGGAGTCAGTGAAGCACCGAGAGGCACACTTTTTCACCATTATCATGTCGATGAACAAGGATTAATCCAAAAAGTCAACCTCATTATTGCCACCGGGCAAAATAACCTGGCAATGAATAAAACCATTACCCAAATTGCCCAACATTATATTCATGGCAATGACATTCCTGAAGCCATGCTCAACCGCACCGAAGCCGGAATTCGCGCCTACGATCCCTGCTTAAGCTGCTCTACCCACGCGATCGGACAAATGCCTTTGCATATTGAATTAGTACGCCCTGATGGTAGTATTGCCAATCAAATGTATCGAAATTAAAGAGTAGCACCTGTCAGAAACCGGGTTTCTTCCAGAAATACTCTTCTGTTGATTGAGATAGAACTACAAACCCAGTTTCTGATTACCAAATTGTATTGGGCGTGAGTATCAACAATTGCCCGAAGCATTAAATATCCTCTCTAGCGTTATTCGTCTGTGGGAACAAGATCCGAATTTACTTCTGTCCTCCTCTGGATTACTTCCCCTAGCTACCCTTACCCTATCTCAAACTGACTCACCCAGAAGTCTCCTCAAGCAAGTTGCCAATGAGATTGCTAAAATAGAGCAGAGCCACCTAGTGAACAAGCCAATGTATTGGGTTGCACCCAAATCCTGGCTGGGTTGAGATTTGAAAAGAAATTGATTAGACAACTATTGAGGAAAGAAGCCATGCGCGAGTCAGTAATTTATCAGGAAATTCATGAAGAGGCTTGGCAAGAAGGTCTTCAACAAGGTCTGAAACGCGAAGCTCTATCTTTTGTTACCCGCCAGTTGAGGCGGCAAGTGGGGCTAATTTCTTCTGAACTTCAGCGCCAGGTGGAGAGCTTATCCTTATTGCAATTAGAGGATTAGGGGGAGGCTCTTCTGGATTTTACAGTAGTTGAAGATTTGGTGAATTGGTTATAATGAACAGTGTGCTTTAATGATTGATGGTATTCCTTTTCTCCCCACTGATTTGCAACTTCGATTGTATCAAAAGGAGGCGATCGCCAGTTGGTTTAGCCATCAAGGACGGGGAACATTGAAAATGGCCACAGGCAGCGGTAAAACGATTACCGCTTTAGCCATTGCCACAGAACTTTATCAGAAAATTCGCCTACAAGCATTAATTGTCGTTTGTCCCTATCGCCATTTGGTAATTCAGTGGAGACAGGAATGTGAAAAGTTTGGGCTATCTCCGATTTTAGCCTTTGAAAATGTTCATCATTGGCAACAGGATTTATCTACCCAACTGTACAGCGTGCGCGCCCATCTTCAGCCCTTTCTCTGTGTAATTACAACTAATTCTACGTTGATAGGAGATAGATTTCAGTCCTCATTAGGCTATTTTCCAGAGAAAACTCTGATTGTGGGAGATGAAGCCCATAATTTGGGAACGGCTAAATTGGAGGAAAGTTTACCTCAGCAAGTAGGATTACGTCTGGCATTATCAGCAACGCCAGAGCGTTTTTTTGATGAGTCAGGCACGGAAGCGATTTTTAATTATTTTGGCCCAGTGATTCCCCCAGAATTAACTTTGAAAGATGCCATCGATCAAGGCGCATTGGTTCATTATTGTTATTATCCTATATTGGTCAATTTGACAGAACAGGAATCTCTTCAATATGCCAAGTTAACCACGCGGATTGGTTGGGCGTTAGCCGCAGGAGAGGTAATTGATGAAAGCGAAAATTTAACGGCGTTGTTGATGAAACGATCGCGCTTAATTGGCAATGCCCAGCAGAAAGTCGATCACCTCAGACAAATTATGCGATCGCGTCTGCATACAACCCACACCCTATTCTACTGCGGCGATGGTACCGGCGATCATCCTCCCCATCGCGATCGCCAAACCACCCAACTATCCCACCATCAACTCACCGCCGTTACCCAACTCCTCGGCAGAGAATTAGGCTATCGCGTCAACACCTATACCGCCAATACCCCCCTTGCCGAGCGCGAAACCCTCCGTCAGCAATTTGAACGAGGACAACTCCAAGGACTCATTGCCATCCGTTGCCTCGATGAAGGAATTGACATTCCCGCCATTCAAACCGCCATCATCCTCGCCAGTAGTCGCAATCCCCGCCAATTTATTCAACGCCGTGGACGCATTTTACGCCCCCATCCCGGCAAACATCGCGCCACTCTATTTGATCTGATCGTAGTCCCTCCCCAACTCGATCGCAAAACCTGGGATGTCGAGCGCAACTTACTACGAAAAGAGCTAAAACGATTTGTCGAGTTTGCCGATTTAGCCGATAATGCAGGAGAAGCCCGTCAGAAATTATTAGGACTTCAGAAAGAATACGGATTACTCGATTTATAAAAAGTAAGAAATTATACGGATGACTTACGCTCATAACTTGATGGGGCGAATTTCTCAGGTTGTTGCTGCCAAACAATCTGAGTATCATACATCACGGCCTGAGTTAGCCGCCGATCGGGTACTCGAACCGATTAAACAAGCCTCTCCAGAAGTACGGCGCATCGTCGAGCGAGTCTTACAAGCTGAAAAAGACAAACTACACCTCGCTAACCCTCGCCATATCAACGACGATATTCTCCTGATTATTAAAGAAGAAGTCAAGCATAGCTAAAAGGAAACGTCGATGAAATTACTCTCGATTCAGCTTTGTAACTTTCGCCAATTTTACGGCAAAACCCCCGAAGTAAAATTTGCTCTTGGTGAACAGAATATTACGCTGATTCATGGTAATAATGGATCGGGAAAAACTACTTTCTTAAATGCGTTCACTTGGGTATTGTATGAAAAATTTACTGCGGCTTTTGCCGCTCCAGAACAGTTAGTGAATAAGCGTGCATTGCAGGAAGCAGCTGCCGGAAAACCCATCGAATGTTCGGTAGAGTTAGCTTTTGAACACGATTACAAGCGCTATCGAATTCAACGACTCTGTCGAGCCTATAATCGAGGCAATACCGTAGAATATGGCAAAACCGAACTTTCTTTGTGGGTAGCCAGAGACGATGGACGATGGAATTTAACCTCTACTGCTGCTGATGAAGTGATTGGTCGTATTTTACCAGGAAGTTTGCATCAATATTTCTTTTTTGATGGCGAGCGGATTGAATCTTGGGGACGGGAAGATAAAAAAGGGGAAATTGCGGAAGCGACTAAGGAGCTATTAGGAATTGAGGTATTTAATCGAGCTATTCGCCATTTAAAAGAAGCCTTAAAAACTTTGGAAGAGGAGTTAAGAAATATTGGCGATCCGCAAACCAAGCAATTTTTGCAGGAAAAAGAAAAGTTAGAAGAACAGAGGGATTTGTTAAAATGTCGTCAGGAAGAAATTGCTCAAGAACTAATCCGCTATCAACAGATTAAGGAAGAGTTGAATCTGGAGTTACGACAATTGGCAGGAGCACAAGAGCTACAAGAGCGTCGGGGGAGCTTGGAGCAGCAACAACAGGTTTTACGAGAACAACTTCACCAAATTAAGGGGAATTTGAAGCGAGCAATTGGCACGGAAGGTTATCGGATCTTTGTAGGGGATGCGGTGAGTCTGTTTCAGGATTTAATGAATCAGTTGCGCCATCGCGGGGAGTTGCCTAGGGGAATTAAGCAACAGTTTGTACAAGATTTATTGTCACAGCAGCAATGTATTTGTGGGACTCATTTAGCGATGGGGAGTTCTGCCTATGAGGCAGTGCAAGGGTGGATGAATAAGGCGGGAGTGGTAGAGGTAGAGGAAAATGCGCTGAAGTTGTTGGGAGAAGTGTCTGATTGGAAAACCCAAGAGGAGTTATTTTGGCAAGAGGTGGATAATGAGCAACAGAGAAATTGTCAATTTCGTGCTGAATTATCGCGCATTGAAACGGAGTTGGATGATGTGAAGTCTCGCTTGAGAACTTATCCCGATCGCGATATTCAAAATCTGCAAAAGCGGTTTGATAAAATTGAGTCTACCATGAGTGAGTTAGATCGGGAAACTGGCGCTAATGACCAGAAACTTGAGAATATTGACGCAGAGATTAGTCAAAAAGTCAAGCAAATTGCTAAACATCAAATGAATGAAGAGAAGCAACAGTTAGCGCAAAAACGGATCGGAGCAACGACAGAGGCGATCGCCTGTATTATGGAAATGAAAACTCGCTTAGATACTCAATTTCGCCTGGAACTCCAGCAGCGGGTACAAGAGATTTTTCGAGATATTTCTTTTACCCCGTATGTACCGCAACTGAGTGAAAATTATGAGTTAACCCTAGTGGATAAAACAACCAGGTTCGATCATCCCGTACCTGCCTCTACGGGTGAAAATCAAATTCTCAGTTTATCTTTTATTGGAGCAATTATCGACCGTGTGAGACAATGGAGCCAAGATCGAATGCATCTTGGCCCAGATAGTAGCACCTTTCCGATGGTGATGGATTCGCCTTTTGGCAGTTTAGACGAAATCTATCGTCGTCAAGTGGCAAAAACCTTACCCCGACTTGCCCAGCAGTTAGTGGTGTTAGTCACCAAAACCCAATGGCGAGGAGAGGTAGATGCAGAAATGAGCGATCGCATTGGCCAAGAATACATTCTCGTGTATCATTCTCCTCAGCCTGACGGCGAAGTCGATCACCTAGAACGACGGGGACAATCTTATCCCCTGGTAAAACCGAGTCCTAATGACTTTGAATATACCGAAATCAGGCAAATTGGCTAGGACGATAGGTATGCCAACGGTAAATTGCCTCTAACTGTGCTGCTAGGGCTAACAGGGTAGCTTCGGCTCCCGGTTTTCCCACCAATTGTACACTTAAGGGTAATCCTCCCTGATCAAATCCTACCGGAATGGCGATCGCCGGTTGTCCCGTCACATTAAACGGTGGACAAGGCGTAACCCAATGAGCCACCCGCTCAAACATCGTCCCTGGATCTAACATAGTCCATTCTCCTACAGCAATGGGCCGATGCAGATAAACCGGCAACACCAAAACATCATAAGCATCAAAGAAACCCACAATCCGGCGCGCACTGATCTGGAGTTGAGCCACCGCTTGCAGATAAGTACCAGCATTGGGAGTACGAGCAATCAGCCATTGATTAATCGGCTCTAACAGTTCGATGGGAATACCAGAAGCTGCCATCTCAGAACACCATACCTGAATAAACGGTTCTTTGATATCTGCTAAGGTAGGACATCCTTCTTCTACCGGGTAACCCAAATTTCCCAAGGTTGCCGCCACATCCCTCACCGCCTGCTGATACTCCTCTGTAGCCAGCTCAAAACCAAGAATATTGGGACTAAAAGCAATTCGTAGAGTACCGGGAGAATTGAGATAGCTTTGGGAGAAGGGAACTTCTGGATCAGGCAGCCAATAGGGATCGCCGGTGACATACCCTGATATTACCTCCAATAGTGCTGCCCCATCAGCGACAGTGCGAGCGATGATTCCATTGGTACCACAGCCATGAATGCGATCGCCTACTGGTGCATAAGAAACCCTTCCCCGTGAAGGCTTTAATCCTACCACACCACAACTGGCCGCCGGTCCTCTGACGGAGCCTCCCCCATCTGAGCCTTGGGAAATGGCACACAACCCAGCGGCTAAAGCGGCTGCGGCTCCCCCACTAGAGCCTCCCGCCGTGTGGTTAAGATTCCAGGGATTGCGACAGGGAGGAAATCCGGGAGGCTCGCTAAACGGCATCGAGCCGAGTTGAGAAACAGCAGTTTTCCCTAAGAGGATAAATCCCCCAGCACGGATTTTTGTGACAATGCCATCGTCATAGGTAGCCACCTGATTTTTCAGCGCTGAGACTCCATAGCTACAGCGTACCCCTTCCACACAATTGAGATCTTTGATCGAAATCGGCACTCCAAAAAAGGGGGGAAGCTCTGAGGGATTGTGGGTGAGGGATTCAGTTTTGGCTTTGCCATCAGCGATCGCCTGCTCCGCCATTACCGTAAAATAACTGCCCAGTTGCCCATCATGGCTCGTAATTCTCTCTAGATACAATTCCACCAATTCTAAGGGCGAAACCTCTTTCTGGCGAATCAGTTGAGCTTGCACAGTGGCAGGGGTAAAAGCTAAGTCTGTGGGATTCATGGCAATTGGAGAGTAAGAGTCAGTTTATTATTGGCAACGGTAGCAGGGATAAGTGGCGATCGCCAGCCACTTTATCAACTGTCCTCCAGCCACTTTTCCATTGATCCGGAGCAGACTTTCTACCCTCGAACAACACTTAATAGATGCACCCTGATTCCTATCTCACCTCCAGTTTACCTAAACTGGAGGTTTTTTATCCAGAAACTGCGTTTCTGAGTACTTTTTTTAAAGTCGGGGAGCCGTTATCACAAGAGCAGACTCCACCCCACTGAGGGCAACAGCCGCAGATTCTGATTGCACTAAGGTAGGGACGGAATTCCGTAATCGGGCTGTATAATCTACCATGGTAGAATCATAAATTTGAGTAACCACCTTGGGGTACAAGCCGATGCCAATAATCGGCACTAGCAAACAGGCAATAATAAATACCTCACGAGGTTCCGAATCAACTAGCACTTCGTGAGCCACCAGTTCTTTGTTTTCGGGGCCATAGCAAATTTCTCGCAGCATGGAGAGCAGATAAATGGGAGTTAAAATTACACCTACCGCTGCCAGGAAAACTACCCAAACCTTAAAAGTGGAACTGTAAGCATCACTGGTACTAAACCCAATAAACACAGTTAATTCGGCAACAAATCCACTCATCCCCGGTAAGGCTAAAGAAGCCATGGAGCAGGCTGTCCACATGGCGAACATCTTCCGCATCTTCAGACCAACCCCGCCCATTTCGTCTAACATCAAGGTATGGGTGCGATCGTAAGTAGCGCCCACCAGGAAGAATAAACTGGCACCAATGAGACCATGGGAAATCATTTGTAGCATGGCGCCACTGAGTCCTAAGTCGGTAAATGAGCCTAAACCAATGAGGACAAATCCCATGTGAGAAATAGAAGAGTAGGCAATTTTCCGCTTCAGGTTGCGTTGAGCAAAGGAAGTGAGGGCAGCATAGACAATATTGACTACGCCGAGAATCACTAACACAGGTGCAAATACGGCATGAGCATCGGGGAGCATCCCGGCATTCATGCGGATGAGAGCATAGCCTCCCATTTTCAGGAGGATACCTGCCAGTAACATATGGACGGGGGCAGTGGCTTCACCGTGGGCATCGGGTAGCCAGGTATGGAGGGGGAAGACGGGGAGTTTGACGGCGTAGGCAATGAATAAGCCAGCGTAGAGGAATAATTGTAAGTTGAGGGAGTAGTCTTTGGCGGCGATCGCCCGCATATCAAACGTCACCGTATCCCCATAAAACGCCATTGCCAGCGCCACCAACAGGATAAACAAGGAGCCACCTGCTGTATAGAGAATAAACTTGGTTGCCGCATACAGCCGTTTTTTCCCTCCCCAAATTGACAACAGCAAGTAAACCGGAATTAACTCTAATTCCCAAACCAGGAAAAAGAGCAACATATCCTGAACCGCAAATACGGCAATTTGCCCTCCATACATGGCCAGCATGAGGAAATAGAATAACTTCGGCTTCATCGTCACCGGCCAAGCCGCTAAAATAGCTAACGTAGTGATAAAACCCGTCAGAATAATCAGCGGCATCGATAAACCATCTGCTCCTACAGACCACTTGAGATCAATCGCTGGAACCCAAGAATATTGTTCCACCAACTGCAAATTAGGATTAGTCAGATCGTAGCCCGTGCAAAAGGCATACACAATCAAGGCAAAGTCAATTAACCCTACAATCAGAGCATACCAGCGGACAGTGCGTCCCTCCTCATCGGGAATCAGGGGAATAAAAAGAGAAGCAACAATTGGAAACAGAATAATGATTGTTAACCAAGGAAAATCAGCCATAAGTGCTTAGGGAAATAAAGGATAGGGAAATGGGGAATAGGGGAATGGGGAGATCGTGGCATATCCCTGAGCCATTGCCCCATTCCCGCCGGTTAGCTAATTCCAGAGAAGACTACCAAACCCAATACTGCACCAAACACAATAAGGGCATAAAATTGAGCGCGACCATTCTCCAAATATTTCAAACCTTCACCTGTAATCAAGGTAATAAACCCGGTTAAATTCACGGCTCCATCGACGACGCGGAAGTCTACTTCCATCACTTGTCTGGCAATTCGACGAGTACCTATGACAAACACAGAATAATAGAGTTCATCGAAATACCATTTGTTGAGCGAAAGCTGATAAAGGGCGGGGATGGTTTTAGCGATCGCCTGCGGATCGATTTTCCGACTCAGGTACATTAGAGAGGCTAGGGTAATCCCAATCAGCCCAACCCCCACCGAACTTCCCGCCATTGGGATAAACTCTGACCATTCAAACTCGGCAGCCGCTTCAGCGAGATCGAAGTGTTCCCCTGGTGCATGGATAAAGGCTTCAAAATAGTTGGCAAACGGAGTTCCCGTCAAACCAATGAAGATAGAAGGAATAGCCAGCATCACCAGCGCAAAAGTCATTGTTGCCGGAGACTCATGGGGACTATGGGCATGATGATGATCCTCAGGGTGATGATCGGAAACTGTAATTCCCGCAGCAGCTCGAACCATTTGGCGAATAGCTTCATCGTTGCCTCGGAACTCTCCCTCAAAGGTAGAGAAATACATCCGAAACATATAAAAAGCCGTAATCCCTGCTGTTCCCCAAGCAATGATCCATAAAGCAGGGTTGGCGGCAAAAGCATGACCGAGAATTTCATCCTTAGACCAGAATCCAGCAAAGGGGGGAATCCCACAAATGGCTAAGGTGCCAATCAGAAAGGTAGTTGAGGTAATGGGCATATATTTCCGTAATCCCCCCATTAACCGCATATCCTGGGCTAAAACGGGGTCATGGCCCACGACGGCTTCCATACCATGAATGACAGAACCGGAGCCGAGGAACAACATGGCCTTAAAATAAGCATGGGTCATGAGGTGGAACAGACCTGCCCCATAAGCGCCAATACCCATCGCCATGATCATATAGCCCAGTTGGGAGACGGTGGAATAAGCTAATCCTTTCTTGATATCATTTTGGGTAATGGCGATCGTTGCACCCAAAAAGGCAGTAAAGGCTCCTGTCCAGGCAATGACCGTCATCGCCGCAGGGGTATGCTCAAAGACAGGATACATCCGCGCTACTAGGAATACCCCGGCTGCTACCATGGTAGCGGCATGGATTAAGGCAGAAATGGGGGTAGGGCCTTCCATGGCATCAGGAAGCCACACATGAA
The DNA here is from genome assembly GCA_964616725.1 of uncultured bacterium. Taxonomy (GTDB): domain Bacteria; phylum Cyanobacteriota; class Cyanobacteriia; order Cyanobacteriales; family Desertifilaceae; genus Roseofilum. The sequence goes on along the minus strand of CAZTRW010000064.1, from coordinate 4,594 downwards.
GAGGAAATTGGGCTGATTTGGCTACGGGCCCTAAAAAGACCAAAATGGCAAATAAGGCGGCCAGAGCGCCAGATATGGCCCCCTCATGGACTAAATCAGCGAGACTTTCGCCCATGAGGTCAAACTCGAAAGTGCCGGTGGCCCAATAGAGTCCAAGCATTCCCAGCAGGAGACCAAAGTCACCGACGCGGTTGACGACAAAGGCTTTTTGACAAGCTTCTGCTGCGGCAGTGCGATCATACCAAAAGCCAATGAGCAGGTAGGAGCACATTCCTACCAGTTCCCAAAATACATAAACTTGTAGGAGATTCGGACTAACGACTAACCCTAACATTGATGAGCTAAATAGGCTCAGATAGGCATAGAACCGAACATATCCCGGATCATGGGCCATATAACCATCCGTGTAGACCATAACCAAAAAGGCTACAGTGGTCACGATCGCCAACATCACCGAGGTCAGCGGATCGATCACATACCCCATGGTGAGATGAAAGTCACCTGCTGAGGCCCACTCTAAGGTGCGAGTATAGACTTGATGCCCTTGAATTTGGCTCCAGAGTAAGGCAAAAGAGAGTACCATGGCTGTCCCTAATAAGGAGACAATCACCACAGCGTTGATTTGCCGTAAGCCGTTTGTTGCTTTGTTGAATGAGATTAAACCTGATCCGACCAACATCGCTCCCAATAGGGGAAGCACGGGGATCAGCCAGGCATATTCATAGAGTGATTCCATTGCAGCCAGCCTACTTGACAATGTGCGATCTCTTGTTACAAACCGTTCATTATTGTGGCACACCCCTTGGATCGTGCAACTAAATTTTGCCTTAAGATTCTTTAGGATCATCGAACTTGGATCATGGCCATAATCTCCCTATTCCCATTCGGCGGTCAAGCCCCGAAAATTAAACTGGGTGGCTCCTGGATGGCAAGATAGGCATTGCTTCACCCCTAGGGGAGGTGGAAACTTGATACCGGGATGTAAGGCCTTAAAATAACGGGAATTTATCAGTCGATAGGGGGTTGATTCATCTTTGAGTAAGGGGCGAGAGGAGAAAAGGATATAGTCCCATACTAATAACCGTCCAGGGTTGAGTAAGGGTTTAACTCGGACTCCATAATGTTGAGAATCTTGGAGTAGTTGTCGCCATGTTTCTGTCGGCATGACGGCGGGGGGGAGGGCGAGGTGACAACTGCCGCAGGTTTCTCGATAGAGAGATTCTCCAAGTTGGTGTTCTTCTGGGACTCGATCGAGGGATTTGAGTGCTGTCAGAGAAAGGGCTGATTGATCTAGACTGGATAATCCCCATCCTAATCCGATAGACCATAAGCCGATGAGGCCGATCAAGATCAGGGGAGATTTACGGAACTTCTGCCAATGTTGGTGTATGGGTTGAGGGATAAATGGGTATTTCATATCAGTGGGACGCGGGCGATCTTAACTTTATGTAACCTTATCGAAAAAATCTTATCATATCTAAACAATTGCCCAATCAGTGGCAATTGGATATTTTTTTAATGCTTTCTAGAAAAACTTGAAAGCTGCGGGATTTATTTTCGGTCAGGGATAAATGGGGGCGATCGCTTTGGAGTGGGTTCCTGCATAGTATTCTACGGAGTAATCTTTAATAAGTTTTTTTAGTTCTTGCTTGGCGGAGTTAAGCGTGTCGGGATCACGATATTTTTGTTTGTTTTGTTGTTTGCTAAGGGTGTTAGGTGTAAGGTTATAGGCTTTTTCTACGGCAGCTAAATCACCCAGAAACCAAGATTCTAATTCGCGGCAAATGCTCCGAATTAATATATTGGTCTGCGCTGCGGGTTGACAGATTCTTAAGAGTTCACCTTTTAGTTCTTTGCAATCATGAGAGTCTTGGTCATGGACAATGATGAATTTTGTAGTGGGTACATATTCAAAGGCTTTGATTTTTTTGGGGATTGAGTTGGCTAAGTCTTGTTTGCCTTGGTGGGGAATGCAAATATAGGTGAGTTCAGCAGGGATCACTTGGGGTAAAAGATGATCTAAAACGTTCTTAATGGAGGGTTCTTCGAGTAGGAAAATCAGATTGTAGCTCATCAGGGTGCCACTCCTTCAAACCAGCCTTGATTCCAGAGATAACCAGGAAAATCGCCTGCTGCAACTAAGTTTTTCAAGGTTTCGTTGTCAGTAGCTTTTTGAATTTTGGTGACTCCTTTTTCTTTAATAAGCCAATAAATATTATCTAAGGGGACTGTATTTAAGAAGTTGGGAGAATGTGTTGAGACAAAGACTTGTCCACCGCGATGATCATAGCTGTCAAATTCTTCGGCGAGTTCGCGTAAGAGGTTGGGATATAGTTGATTTTCGGGTTCTTCAATGCATAGCAACGGGTGGGGTTTGGGGTCAAAAAGGAGGATTAAATAGGCAAACATTTTTATTGTGCCGTCGGAAACGTAGCGATCAATAAATGGATCTGTAAAGGTTTGATCTTGGAATTTGAGAATTAGTCTGCCGTCTTCTGTGTTCTTGGCTTCTACTTTGGATATACCAGGGACTCTGGCTTGCATTCGCTGTAAAATCTGGTCAAATATTAGGGGATGTTCTTGATAGATATATTGGGCAACTACTGCCATGTTGTCGCCTGTTGACGAAAGATGTTCGGCGTAAAGTGCGTCTTTGCTGCCTCTGGCTTCGCTAATATGAAAGTCGGAAACGTGCCAATTTTCGATTAATGAACGAAAGGCACTGGCGGCTTTAAATCGTTGAAATTGTCCTAGTCCTTTGATTGCTAAGATATCACTAGATTCAAGTTGTTGTTCTTCGCGTTCTAGTTCTTCGTCTGCCTGTTCAAAGTTTTCCTCGTTGAGGATGGCGTAGCCTTTGCCATTTTGAAAGTCGAGAAAGTGAAAGGGTTTACCATGTTCCCCTCTTTTATAGCGGAGAATTTCTCTTTTTACGATAGGTCTCTTTTTTTCTTGACCAATTGTGAGGCTGTAGGTTACAAGGCGCTCTGTTTCAAGGATTTTCATCCGAAATTTTAGTTCTATTTCAATGTCTTCTTTTTCTTTGCCTCTAGTGATCACTTCGTTAAATCCACCTCTTATTTGCAGAGCTTGGCGAATATTGTTTTTTAGGGCATCGCGCAGAAATCCAAATATATCAAATAGGGTTGATTTGCCTGTACCGTTGGCTCCAATAATCACACAAAAGGAGGGAATATTTTTAATTTCTATATCTTCAAAGACGCGATAATTTCTAATTTTGATGGATCCAATTTTCATATTTATTTTTTAGGTCATAGATAATGGTTTCATTATATTCCCTCTTCCCTCAAAGGGGGCATCAGTACGGGCGGGTTTTCCCTACGGGAATATGAATGAAACCCGCCTCTAGGGCGATCGCTCTCTCACCCGATTATTGACTGTCATGCCTCTAAAATAAAAAATAACGTTGAGCCATGGGTAAAATGGTGGCGGGTTCGCAGGTGAGTAATTCGCCGTTGGCGCGAACTTCGTAGGTTTGGGGATTAACTTCAATGTGGGGTAAGGCATCATTGAGTTTTAGGTGTCTCTTGGTGAGTTGACGGGTATTGGAGACGGGAAGTGTGGTTTTTTTCAATCCCAGTTGACTGGCAATATCTCGCTCTAAAGCGGCTTGAGAGATGAAAGTGAAAGAGGTTGTGGATAATGCACCGCCAAAGCTACCAAACATGGGGCGCATATGGACGGGTTGGGGGGTGGGAATGCTGGCGTTAGGGTCTCCCATCTGAGCATAGGCGATCGCCCCACCTTTGATTACTAATTCTGGTTTCACGCCAAAAAACGCGGGTTTCCACAGACATAAATCGGCTAATTTACCTGCTTCTACCGATCCCACATAGTCGGCAATGCCATGGGCGATCGCCGGATTAATCGTATACTTGGCAACATACCGCTTGGCGCGGAAATTATCATTGTCTGCCCGATCTTCCGCGAGCGATCCTCGCTGTACCTTCATCTTATGGCCCGTTTGCCAAGTGCGAATAATCACTTCTCCCACTCTTCCCATCGCTTGAGAGTCGGAAGAAATCATGCTAAATGCACCTAAATCGTGGAGGATATCTTCAGCGGCGATGGTTTCCCGGCGAATCCGAGATTCGGCAAAGGCTACATCTTCAGGAATGGAGCGGTCAAGATGATGGCATACCATGAGCATATCGAGATGCTCTTCTAGGGTATTCAGGGTATAAGGCCGGGTGGGATTGGTAGAAGAGGGGAGCACATTGGCTTGACCGCAAACTTTAATGATATCTGGTGCGTGACCTCCCCCAGCCCCTTCCGTGTGGTAAGTATGAATGGTGCGATTCTTAAACGCATTGATCGTAGTTTCCACAAAGCCTGCTTCATTTAAGGTGTCCGTGTGAATCGCTACTTGTACATCATACTCATCCGCGACAGCCAGACAGGTATCAATGGCAGCGGGGGTGGTTCCCCAGTCTTCGTGGAGTTTTAAGCCGATGGCTCCAGCGTGGACTTGTTCGACTAAGCCTTGGGGTTGGGAGCTATTGCCTTTGCCCAAAAAGCCGAGGTTGACCGGGAAGGCTTCGGCTGCTTGTAACATTCGGTACATATTCCAGGG
>CAZTRW010000063.1:0-18873 GCA_964616725.1 uncultured bacterium | reverse complement strand
CACTCTTCCGCCTCAATATTTTGGGGAGGAAGGGTTTCTGGTATTAGGGGCGATTCCATTCGTTTACCATGACCCATTTTCCTCACCTGAGTTGAGTCTAAAACGCTTAGGGATACCTGACTTATAGGGATGCCACTTGAATTTCTACCGTCGCTGTTACTTCGGGATGAAGTTTGATTTGAGCGTGGTAAAAACCAAGTTTGCTAATTTCCGGTAGGGTAATACCACGACGATCAACTTCTTGAGCCGTGGTTTCTAGAATCACTTCCGCCACTTCGCGATCGGTGACTGTACCAAAAATTGCATCTCCTTCACCAACTTGTTTGCGGATGGTAAAACGACCAATAGTTTCTAGAGCGGTTTTCCGAGCTTCTGCTTGGCGTTTTAATTCTAGCAGTCTCTGACGCTCTTTCTCTTTACGAATTTCCACTTGTTTGAGTATCCCTGGCGTTGCTCGCAGAGCCATCCCTTTGGGGATTAAATAATTGCGAGCATAACCACGGGCGACTTCGACGACATCCCCGGATTTGCCGAGTTTGGTGACATCTTGGTTTAATACGAGTTGGACTCTTTTGTTCATGATGGAATGATGCTTGGGCTGGGTAGTTCGATCTGTTCGGTCAAAGTCTTCAATTTTATCAGATTGAACGAGCGATCGCAATGACTAAAATAAGTCTTTTTTGCCTCGCAGGCGACTGAAGGTTTGGATGGGATCGGTGCTGTTGACAGCGGCTTGAACGGTGGGCTGATCCCAACGGAGAAAGGGGTTAGTGAGTTTTTCCAAGCCCAAGAGGGAGGGGATGGTGGGCTGATGGTTTTGGCGATCGCTCTTGACGGCAGCAAACCTCTCTTGTAACTTAGGATTATTTGTTTCTATGGTTAGCGCAAACTTAAGATTATTTAGGGTGTACTCATGAGCGCACCAAACACGGGTTTGATCGGGCAGATGGCGAAGCTTGCTGAGAGAATGAACCATTTCGGCTGGAGTGCCTTCAAACAGGCGACCGCATCCTCCCGCAAATAGGGTATCTCCACAGAAGAGTTCTCCAGGTTCCGTAGGCTCTAGAGCAGGGAAATAGTAAGCAATATGTGCTCTAGTATGGCCAGGGACAAAGAGGATATGTACCTCTCGCCCAAGGACAGAAAGGCGATCGCCCTCTTCCAGAAACACCTGTTGTCCGGGAATTCTCCCTCGATCTACAGCACCAGCATAGACCTGAAGTTGGGGAAATGCCTGGATCAGGCGTTGATTCCCTCCCACATGGTCGCTATGATGATGGGTGTTAAAGATGGCAATCAGTTCTGCCCCCAGTTGCTCCAAGCATTCCAGTACCGGTTCCCCTAAGGCCGGATCGACCACTACTGCTTGATTGAGCAGGCGATCGTGTAAAACAAAAATATAATTATCGGAAAGTACAGGGAGTCGATAAACTTGCATAACCTATCCTCCGATCTTGTGTCCGCCTCTTCCCAAGCTCTGAAACTCCCAGAGTTAGAGCCTGGGAGTAGCTCTGATCCAGTTAACCCTCTCATAGATTAGACTAACACCTTATGTCCCGTTCACTTTCTCACCTCCCCAATACACTCACCCATCAAATGGTGACCGGAATTATGGAAAGGGGTCAACTCACTCCTCAAGAATACCTGTTACTGACTTCTGCCTTCATTTCTAACTTTAAACTGAGTCAACAGATGAAGCAAGAGATTAACCAGGTCTTGGATGCACTACAAATGGGACGCTTAAAATTAGTGGATACTTGATGATAAATAGAAAGGCGATCGCTTGTGACTCCTGAGCCAACCCCCAGTAAAGCCAAAATCTCCCTACTCGTCAGTGACCTTTCCCAAGCAGGCGCAGGTCGCTGGGGAGGAGCAGTCCGCACTTTTCTGCTGGCTCAAGCCCTCAGCCAATTAGGTCATCCCGTCGAAATTCTCGGTTTTAATTTTGGAGAACCTCCCGACTTATCGGCAGCGAAGTGGCCCGTCATCTCTGTCCCTGGAGCCAATTATCCCCAATTTTTGCAGTCAGCCCAAACCCTACGCCGCTCCATTCAAGGCAAAATCATCTATGCTTTACGACCTAAACCTACTACCTTCGGTTTAGCCTTGCTCCAAAAACTCCAACACCGTTGCCCAGTGATCCTGGATATCGATGATTGGGAGTTGAGTTGGCATGGCGGCGATCAATGGCAATATCGACCTGGCTTAAAGCAGTTGGCCAGGGATCTGTTCAAACCTGAAGGAGCTTTGAGAATTCCCGATCATCCCCTCTACCTCAAATGGATGGAAGGTTGGGTGAGTCGAGCCGATGCTGTCACGGTTCATACTCGGTTTTTACAAAACCGTTTTGGTGGGGTGTATGTTCCCAATGGTAAGGATACTGACTTATTTGATCCCCAGCGTTACAATCCAGACCTTTCTCGAAAACTCTATGGACTTTCAGAATATCGGGTGTTAATGTTTCCAGGAGCCCCTAGACCCTATAAGGGGATTGAGGAGGTGTTAGTGGCGTTAGATCAACTCAATCAGGCTGATTTGCGGGTGGTGATTGTGGGAGGAAGTCCTTACGATGATTATGATCGCCGCTTGCAAGAACGATGGGGACAATGGCTGATTTATATTCCTAAATTACCTTATGAAAAAATGCCGGAAGTGGTGGCGGCGGCTGATGTAGTCGTGGTTCCCCAACGCAATACTCCAGCCGCCCTCGCTCAGTTTCCCTTAAAATTAACGGATGCTATGGCTATGGCGAAGCCGGTTTTAGCTTCTAATGTTGGGGATCTCCCAGAGATTCTCGGAGGGACAGGGTATTTGGTTGATCCGGAATCGCCAGACCAAATTGGCGATCGCCTCAATCAGATTTTTAGCAATTTAGATCGCGCTAAGACCCAAGGCCAAAAAGGTCGAGAGCGATGTATTCAATCCTATAGTATTCAGGCAATGTCAGAATGCTTAAAACCCTTACTCGCCAGTCTTCTCCAAAAATAAGTATCGAAAACAACTAAGTATTTCGTGGGAGATTAACCATGTCATCTGTATCATCTCAAAAATTTATATTTAAGTATCTCAGAAAATATCCCCTACGGTTATTTTTTAATATCATTCTGGGGTTTTCCGGTGCTATTTTCAACGGGATTAACACCGCTTTAATTATCCCCGTTATTCTTCAGATTATCGGTCAAGAAGTACAACTCAAAGGCGCACCACCAGTGCTCAGAGCTATTCTCTCCCCCTTTGACAGTATCCCAGAAGAATACCGTCTCGTCATCATGCTAGGCGCAATTATATTGACCATTGTTTTGAAAGAGGGGGTTGATTATTTACGCACCATTGTCTCTGCGGCTTTTAAACGAAGATTGACTAATTCAATTAAAATTGATATTGTATCTACTCTACTCGAAACCGATCTAGATTTCTTTAACAAAAATAAATTAGGAGATATCACTAAGCGGTTGGGGGGAGATACATCCCAAGCGACTACAACTATTAGCGCCTACATAGATTTAACCATACATCTAATCACGTCACTTCTCTTTTTATCTTTCTTGATTTCTCTCTCTTGGCGACTAACAGTAATTTCCACCTTGCTAATCGTGATGGTCATTGTGGTGAATCAGGGAGTAATTAGAGAAGCAAAAAAAATTGGGCAAGAAGCCTCAATTATGCAAAAAGTTTATGCAATTAAAGTATTGGAGGTATTAGCAGGAATTCGATTAGTGAAATCTGTAGGAAATGAGGAAAAAGAGTTTCACTCGATTAAAAAAACGATGCTGGAGCTAGAGGATATTAATTATGCTGCTCAGAGAAATAGCGCGTTGATTAAACCAATTAGTGAAATCACTAATGTATTCACTGTCATTTCTATTTTGGTTTTAGGTCGTATTTTCTTTGCTAACCAACTGCAAAATCTCTCTACCATTTTGCTGACGTACCTCTTCATTCTATTCAGATTAATGCCAGTCATTAATTCAATTAACGGAGTCAGAAACAATCTAGCTAAATCGGCGGCGAGCGTGGATTTTGCGTATGATATTTGGCGACGGGATAATAAGCCAATTATGACCCAAGGGATGATCCATTTCAATGGGTTTAAGGATAAAATTCATTTTAATAATATTTCATTTGGATATCCTGGCAGCAGCAATCTAGTGATTAAAAATATTGATTTGGTAGTGCCGCGTGGCACGAGTTTAGCCTTGGTGGGTTCTTCAGGAGCAGGGAAGTCTACTTTTGCGGATCTTTTACCACGATTTTATGATCCCACTTCAGGGGCGATTCTGATTGATGGTATCGATATCCGTCAGTTTGAGTTAAGAAGTTTACGGAAGTCTATGGGGATTGTGAGTCAAACGACTTATTTGTTTAATGATACGGTAAAAAATAATATTACTTATGCCCGTCCTGATGCGACAGAGGAGGAAATGATTGCGGCAGCGAAGCAGGCGAATGCCTATGATTTTATTATGGAGTTGCCTAAGCAGTGGGATACGGAGGTTGGCGATCGCGGTGTTATGCTTTCGGGAGGACAGCGCCAGCGATTAGCGATCGCCAGAGCCTTGTTGCAAGATCCGGATATCCTGATTTTAGATGAAGCAACCAGTGCCTTAGATACGGTGTCTGAGCGGATTGTACAAGAGGCGATCGATAAACTCAGTCGCGATCGCACCACCTTAGTCATTGCTCACCGCCTCTCTACCATTCAAAATGCCGATCAAATTGCTGTCTTAGATAAAGGTGAAGTCGTTGAAATCGGCACTCATCACCAACTCCTAGAAAAACAGGGATTTTATAGTCGGCTGTATTCCATGCAGTTCTCCGAAACTGAAAAATCACAATCCACTGGACAAGCGACAATTATGGACTATGAAGCCTTATCTAAAGCCTCCTATGAAGCGCGCACACGATTAAATTCTATGATTGGTTCTTTACGGTTATTAGCGGATGAGATTGTTGATACCCCCGAAGAACAATTAGAGCTAACGGAAGAAGCCTATCGCTCGGCGATCGATTTGCTGAAAACCTTAGAGATTTTTGAAAATAAACTGAGATAAGCAGGAGGAAAAGGATCTATGCCAAAAATTGTTAATTATCATGTGATTGATCCTCGGAATATTGGCGATCTCTATTCGTCTCCCTTAAACTATTTTGACTTTCCTGGATATGAAGTCAGTAAGATCGATATCCGCACTTTAGATGAAGCTAAAGCTGAAGATGATCCTGAAAATCTCTTAGATCACCATGCCATTGTTGGGGGAGGGGGTTTAATGTTTGGTCGGTTTTTAAATCACTTTCAACGTCTACAATGTCGCCAGCATAACAATCGTTTAATTCTGTGGGGAGCCGGACAGCAAGTCTATCAGTTGGATCGAGTGGTAGACTTTGATTATACACCTTACTTACAACAGTTTGATCAGATAGGTATACGGGATTTTAATCAAGGATATGCATGGGTTCCCTGCGTTAGCTGTATGCATGAACTGTTTGATCGTTCCTACCCTATTGAACATGAGTTTGTCGTGTTTTCTCACAAAAAATTTCAAGTTGAATTACCACAGCTTCCTCGGTTAACCAATGAGTCTGATGATTTTGAAAAGATCATTCGTTTTTTAGCCTCTGGTGAAACAATTATTACTAGTTCTTTTCATGGAGCCTATTGGGGAACTTTACTAGGACGGAAAGTCTTAGGGTTTCCATTTACGAGCAAGTTTATGACGCTCAAACACTCCATTGCTCTGTATCCTGTTGAGAAGTGGAGACAAGCAGAACAGCGTTTACAGTTATTTGGCAAAACGATTTATCAACGTTTTGATAAGCATAAGTTTGTTTGTAATACTGGAGATTGGCAGTCTTATTTGAGGGAGTGTGTATCCTATCCTGAAAGCTTAGAAGAATGCCGCGATCGCAACCGTTTATTTTACCAACAGGTTATGGATGTTTTAGTAGATGAATAGTATTTTTCACCTTTTTAATTCCCTCAATATTCCTGTAGAATACTCAGATAAGACAGCATAGCAGCGCTCATAGTCTTCTCGACAAGATTTTGTCCAATCTAGAGAGACCTCTTGCTCAGAGGGCGGGGAGTTTCTCACAATCACCCCTTGTTTAATCTTTTCCGAAGGATCTCCAACCCCTCGCTTTCCAGTAGTCTGCAACACCTGATACGTTTCCGAAAAGGCGTGTTGAGTCCGTAAAAACTCCTGTAAGATCCGAAATACTTCTGGTGTCTGATGTAATAGTTGTTCGTAAGTAATAAAAAGCGATCGCTCTTTATCCTTAATCAATTTAACATAGTCTTGTAAAGTGGCAAGACGACTGCGATAATGATCGACCGTTTTTTCTTGACTCCACTTTGGCTTAATCTTTAAAATACTGGGCAGGGTTTGCTCTGGGTTTCTGATCAAAAAGATCGGGTAAACCAGTTCCGATTGTAAAATATTATCATTCAAAAGCTTGCTATTGTGCAAAAGCTTATCTAAAACATAAGCATGATCCATCTGCCTACTGCCCACATGGGAGTAAACTTTATACAGCAGCTTTTTAATATCTGCCTCACTACCATAGCGAATATGAGTTTCACCATAACCAATAATTTCGGGGTTGCTATTGAGTAGATGCACTAGCAGAGAAGAAGCCGATCGCATATGACCTAAAATAAAAATTACCTTGTAAGGATCACCTCGCCCAACGATCTGATACGGATTAGAGGTGGCATGAATCCGGTAGCGATAGTAATGATCTTTCAGTCTAGCTTTATAGGTTTGTAACCGCGATTTTAGGCTTGTCATCATTCTCTCAATCTTCCTTTAGCAGTGCTCTAACCAACGAGGCGCAATTTGATCCCAAGTTTCATCTTTAGCCAAGGCTTTTGTCTTTTGGCGAATCGATTCTAGCTCATCAGGATGGTTGAGCAAGTGAACAATTTTGTATGCAAGTGCTTCTTGGGTGTTGGGATCAGTCGGCTCTCCGGGAACCTTAACACAGTAGGATTTTTCCTTCAGTGCTGCAAAATCAGTGGTGACTGGCACACAACCGACTAAAGAAGATTCTCGTACCGAAATACAGTCAATTTCTTCATAGGTACAGCCATAATAGTGAATGGATGCTGTCGCTTTTTCAGTAATGAGTTCTTCGTACCCCACCTTACCATGATCAATCACACCAGGTTGCTGCATCAGTGCCATCATTTTCTCTTGCCAAGGGAGGCGAGCCGTATAGTTATCTCGTTTAGTAAATCCGTAGTAAAGGTGAAGTTCAGCGTGGGGAACTTCCCGTTTGATGATCGGCCAACCGTAGGATAACATAAACTCTAGCCCTCGATAATACCGGGAAGCATAGACTAATTTATAGAGGCTTTTGGGGCGATCGCCTTTTTCCACCACCCAAGGAGCCACCCCATTAGGAATAATCGTAAACTTCTTATCCGGCACTGCTGGTAATAGCTGGCGTTGGTAATCACTTTTCGCAAAAATCCGATCAAATTTATCCAAATATTGGGGAGTAAATGCCTTCGGTGGATAAACTACATCATGCCAATCAAACCAAATGCGATTTGCTTGTGCGCCGAGATTAATCAGACTAGGAACCCGATAAATTATCAACGTATCAAAGCGATCGTACCAATTACATCGGCGAAAATGCTGATAATTTACACCATCATAGATCCCGTCTTTTCCTTCAGTATTCGTATAGATAGTAACTTGATAACCCCTCTTCGTCCACTCTCGTGTCAAAAAAATCATCGCCGCTTCCGAACCGCTACCTCCCTTGCTCAATAAATCCGACTCTAGTACCATCGGCTTATTCCCCAGATAGCAGACAATCGATTTTTCCGGCCAAGTTTTTGCCTGGAGCTTTTGAGTTAAATTATCTGTCCAAGGCATTACCTTTTTAATCGTATCTTTCAGAAATTCTAGGGTCATCATCTTCATTATCCTCAATCATCTCTGGCTTAGTTAGGACTTTTCCATAGACAAATAACTGAGCCAATCCTTTAACCTCAGATCATAATATCCCGCTTGTCCCAGAGGATAATTTCCCGCTTCCACCGCTGCGATAATTTTCGGGAGGGCTTCGATAAACTCAGGGGTGCGAGTATTCGGATGAATTGTCCAAGCGTTAGGTGAGTCAATATTCACGCGCACATATTCGTTATTTTCCAATCTTTGAGAAACCATCACTTCCCAAGACGCTAATTTTCCCTTTCCTGTGTACGCATTCAACACCCCTTTCCAACCAGCAGGCAAAAAATTGAGCCATGATTTTTGGTAGGAACGCCACAGGAGAGGCAGAGGCAGCAAGGAGTCAAATCGGCGGCGATCGATCAGATAGACACGAGATGAAAAAAACTTAAATCGATAAAATCCGCTGGGATCTTTACTCTTCTGCTTTTTATCCTGATATAAAATACCCTCTTCAGTTGGGGGGCCTCCTGATGGGCGCACCGCCATAATTTCGGGATAACGTTTTAATAACTCAATTCCTGCTTCAATCCAGCTATAATCAGAGGCCTGATATAGCATCATATCACTATCAAAATGCAGGAGATACTCTCCAGGAGGCTCTTCGAGAGAGAAAATAGTCCCTAAAATCGGATAGCCTTTGTAGTTATGGGTGGGTCGAATCTTGCCATTCCCCAAGTGTTTTTGATAGACTCGCTGGCGATAATTGGGATCATAGTTAATGTCAACCACTTTATCCACTATTTGAGCATCTAATAGCTGACGACAATACTCTCGAACTTGCTCTAGAGTGCCTATGCCAGGGCGATTTACTTTATCTCCTGATAGAGGGGCTGTATCGATCGCCAATAACCGTTGTGTAAAAGGAAACTTGCACATCTTGACCAAGTGAGGAATAGTGTGCATCATAAATGGAACATCGGTACGCGCCACGAGAATGGAAAGGGAACAACTGGGAGAGTCCATTTAGATTTCCTTTGTCTGCTGGTTAAGCTTCACCTCACGGTGGTTAGTATATCCTAACCCTACTCCCAGGTGCAACTTCTACCATTGAACGTCTCTGGCAGTTAGACAGGCGATCGCCCCCACCTATCCGAAAACATTCTTAACACAGCCCACTCCTGACCAAATCCAGAGTTACAATAAAACACTGCCTAGGGAAACTCTTACATCTTCTCCCCCAACCTGCTATGCTCAATCCCAATCTGGACGACATCCAACTCACCAAAGAAGAATACGAACGCTACTCTCGTCACCTGATTTTGCCAGAAATTGGACTCAACGGACAAAAACGCCTCAAAGCAGCCAGCGTGCTCTGTGTTGGCACCGGCGGACTCGGATCACCCCTGCTCCTCTACCTAGCAGCCGCTGGCATTGGACGCATTGGCATTGTTGACTTCGATATCGTCGATAGTTCCAACCTCCAACGTCAAGTCATTCATGGCACCTCCTGGGTAGGAAAACCCAAAATTGAATCGGCAAAACACCGCATCCACGAAATTAACCCCTATTGTCAAGTTGATCTGTACGAAACCCACCTCAGTTCAGAAAATGCCCTTCAGATCCTTGAACCCTACGATATCGTTGTAGACGGCACTGATAATTTTCCCACTCGATATCTCGTCAACGATGCCTGCGTTCTACTCAATAAACCCAACGTTTACGGATCGATTTTTCGATTTGAAGGTCAAGCCACCGTCTTTAATTATGAAGGCGGGCCGAATTATCGCGATCTCTACCCAGAACCCCCCCCCCCCGGCATGGTTCCCTCCTGTGCAGAAGGCGGTGTACTAGGGATTTTACCAGGCATCATCGGAGTGATTCAAGCCACAGAAACAGTAAAAATTATCCTCGGTTCTTCAACCACCTTAAGCGGTCGCTTACTCCTCTATAATGCCCTAGAAATGAAATTCCGAGAGTTGAAATTACGACCAAATCCCGAACGCCCAGTCATTGAAAAACTCATTGACTACGAACAATTCTGTGGCATTCCTCAAGTGAGAGAACAGGAAGCAAAAGAGCAATTTTCTGTTCCAGAAATAACAGTTACGGAACTCAAGGCACTCATAGATAGTGGGTCTCAAGATTTTATCTTGATTGATGTCAGAAATCCCCATGAATATGAAATTGCCAAAATTCCTGGGGCTATTTTGATTCCTTTACCCGATATTCAGCAAGGAAAAGGGGTAGAACAGGTACAGGAGTTACTCAACGGTCATAAGTTGATTGTTCATTGTAAAATGGGCGGGCGCTCTGCTGCTGCCTTGAACATCCTCAAAGAGGCGGGGATTCATGGTATTAATGTCAAAGGAGGCATTGCTGCCTGGAGCGATGAAGTGGATTCTTCTGTTCCTAAGTATTAAACTTCCTGCCAAAAAAGTCCTTCTCTAGGTTTTAGAGAAGGACTGGGATGAAGAAAAGGTTAATACCGAAACATGACGCTATTTGCGGATAGGAGTGCCGCAGGGGTAAGTGGCAACTGGCACAGCGGTAACCTTGGGTTCAGGAGACACAGGGGGTTTGGCAGTGGAGAAGGTTTGAGTTTGCCGCGTGTGATAGTCAGTTTTCAAATGACTGAGTAACTCTTGACGACGATCATACAAGCGCTTCAGGGGACGAGGTTGGGATTTCTTGCTGACGTAGGAGCTAATCAGGGGTAAGGCGATCGTGCTGTCAGTATAACAGACAATACTATTGGGCAGTTCATTCGGATCGACTTTCCCCCAACTTACGGCTTCTGAAGGCGTAGCGCCTGATAATCCACCCGTATCAGGACGAGCATCGGTAATTTGGACAAAGTAATCATGACCGCGCTCTTCTAAGCCTAGCACTTCATGAATCTGAGGCTGAGTTTGTAGCAGGAAGTTTTTAGGAGAGCCTCCACCAATCATAATGGCGGCACTCCTGCCCAGAATATTCGGAATACCAGAATTGCGCGCGCCATAGACGATCGCCGCCGTCTCATTCACATCAATGGCTGGATCAAGGATAAGCTCAAATCCTTCTAATGCCAAGGCTGCCACATTCATGCCAATCGAACTATCCCCAGGCGAAGAGGTATAGATGGGAACGCCACATTCATAAGCAGTCGAGAGCAAACAATGATTCTCAATGCCTAGCTGCTGTTCAATTTCCCAGATATATCGCCCTAGATGATAATGAAACTCAGCTGTTCCCATCCGCTTTTGAAACTCAGGAGCTTGTAGGGTTTGGCGAATGAAGGCATCGGTTTCGAGGAGCACTTCGTAATCAAAGATAATATCGTAAATCCGAATATGTCCTTGTTTCCGCAGTTGCACGTCATCCAGGAAAGGACTACCCGCGTACAGATTCATTCCCAAGCCATAATGGAGATCATGATATAAGTTGGCTCCGGTGCTAATCATCCAATCAATGTAACCTTGGCGCATCAAAGGGGCTAAAATTCCTACGCCAAATCCCGCGGGAGTCATGGCTCCAGACAAACTGACTCCTACGGTTACCCCAGGTTGCATCACTTTTTGAGTGAGCAGATGACAAATTTCTCGTAATCGTGCTGAATTGTAGGCAGTGAAGTACCCATCAATCAGATCAACAACTCCAATTTCTGTAGGCAGAGGGGCGGGAGCAATTTTATTTTTGAGTAAGCGAGACATGGCGAAATTCTCCTAAATTTCTAATCTGCTGAACAGCAAAGCCTTACCCAATGTTTGAGAGCAGTTGCTCGAAACATTAGGTTTTCACAAGGTTGGGTCAGAATATGCAGAGAAAATCTCAGGGATTTCATCCCGGATTTTTTCTGAGAGCTGACTCAGGTATTGGACGTTGCATTAAAACCTTTTGCGGTTTGAGTTCGCGGCAGCTAAACAGCATTAAGATAGTCTCTTGGTTTTGAGAGACATGAAATAACTAAGTTCTTAATAGCTGAGTTAGCTGGTTGACCGGCCCAGTTTGCGAGCAGAGATGAAAGGGCTGCAAACCTTACAGTTACAGACCGGTCAAACCAGACTAGGGGGTTCACACCCATCTACCCAGGAGAGGGTTGGGTCAGACTTGCGCTTGCGCTTGAGTTTCATTTCCAGATACCATAGGGCTTGCCAGGAGTATCCGGTCAAGGGAGGATAGTTCAATTTCGCTATTAACACCCCTTATTATGGTCTCCTTGGAGTATAGCAGAAATTCGGGAGAAGTTACCACTTTTTTTTTGCTGTTGTCTAGACTACAATCTGAGGAGAATCAAGGATTCTAGTGAGCTAAATTAAAAGTATTATTCTGAGTTTTTTCTATGGACACGGAATCGGTCTCTTTAACGGCTGAACAATATCGGCAAAAGATGCAGCGTCGTCAAGTGGTGCAGCAGGAGCGAGTGAGTAAAGCTTCTTTGGAAAAGGGGCTAATTATTGTGCATACGGGGGAGGGGAAGGGAAAGACGACGGCGGCGTTGGGGATGGTGTTGAGATCGCTCGGTCAAGGGTATAAAGTGGCAATCATCCAGTTTATCAAGGGAGCTTGGGAACCGGCAGAAAAGGCGGCGTTAAGTGCCTGGGTTCCCCACCAACTGGAGTTTAAGGCGATGGGAGAGGGATTTACCTGGGAGACTCAAAATCGCGATCGCGACATCGCTAAAGCTACAGAAGCGTGGCAACAAGGATTACACTATCTCCAAAACCCTGAATTTCGTCTGGTTCTCCTTGATGAAATTAATGTGGCGCTCAAATTAGGCTATCTTTCCATAGCAGAGATTATTGAGGGCTTAAATTCTAAACCCTATCTCTCTCATGTCATCCTTACTGGTAGAGGTGCACCTTCCGCCTTAATTGAGATTGCTGATTTAGTAACTGAAATGAAACTCATTAAACACCCTTTCCGAGAGCAGGGAGTCAAAGCACAACCAGGCATTGAATATTAGTCACTCAACCTAGGTTTTCAGTGATTACCCGGAATTAATTGGTGATAGATTCATCTGAGGTTTGAGAAAAGAGGGAGCCATAAGCCTGGACTTTTTGTCAGTTTAAGAGTTAATCCTTTTTGCTTTATCTTATCTTAAGCTTTTCCCAATCAAAGTAGTGTAAACTGTGGAAAACCCCTTGTAAACTGTGGAAAAAAGGGTTGATCTGTGGAAAACAGCAGAAAAAAAGTCTTTTTCCCCCCTGCAATTCTGGGAAATCGGGCAATAAAATGGGAATTTCTAGGGTTGAAAGGTAATCCGATCGGATTGATAATCTGGGGGTTCAACGTGAATCAAAACGCGCACGGGATAATATTTGTGTTGGAGGTGTGCTTCTACTGCTTCTGTGATTTGATGAGAAGTCGCCACATCGGTAGCATCAACAATCAGGTGCATTTCAATAAACGCTTGACGACCCACGATACCACGGGAGGCAATATCATGACAGTTAATCACTCCAGGAACTTCCATGACACTGGCGTGAATGGCTTCTGGGGCGATCGCCATTTCATCCACCAACCAAGGTAAATTATCCTTAAGGACTTCCCACCCACTCGCAAACACCAGCACCGCCACAGGAAACGCCAGCAGCACATCCAAAAACCCATAACCCAACCGAGCGCCCATCAAGCCCCCTAAAACCATGATGGTTACCCAAATATCACTCATGGTATGTTTGGCATCAGCCATCAGAATCCCACTTCCAATCTGGCGACCCACAGCCCGCTCATAAAACGCTACAAAGATATTAATCCCCAAAACCAGCAGCAAAATCCAGAGATCCCACACTCCAATTTGCAACTGGGAGCCACCCAACTGGAGACGCTCAACAGCACTCGAAAGAATTTCAAAGCAAGCAAACCCTAAAAACGCAGCAATACCCAAAGCACCAATAGCATCAAACTTTTGATGTCCATAGGGATGTTCCCGATCTGGTTGAGGAGAGGCAAACTGATTGGTTACCAACCCTAACACATTATTCGCACTATCGGTCACACTATGAAGAGCATCCGCCAATAAACTCAACGCTCCTGTTTTCCAACTCACTCCCACCTTAATACACATTACCAACACATTCAGTCCTAGGGTAATCAGTAACACCTGACGGACTCGAGTACGAATATCCTTAGCCATTATCTTCTAGCATGATAGGGAGATAGTCTATCGGGTAGATCATTCATGACACAACTAACACTCAACTTAGCTCAAGGGTCAATTTCATTTAATTTTACCTTTGAAGCGGCTCAAGACCTGAAAAGGGAAATTGACCGACTGATGGAGCGACTCAAAGCCAATGCTGCCCAACCGGTGGGGAGAGGGGGAAAACCCCCTCAAGCAGCCATGGAATACCGCTACCAGGGAGAGATTTTCCTGGAAATCTTTTGTAATCCCAATATTTATCCCAGTCCCTTTGCGGCTAAAGTATTAGTTACGGTAAAAAGCGATCGCCTGCGGATTAGCACCGAAGCTGAACTCACCCGCCTGATGGAAGATCTCAATTACTACCTCCTCAATTAGAAGGATAGCGATGCAGATTCCCTAAGATTTCCCTAATCTGCGGATCTTCAACCACAAAAGCAGGAAACGTTCCCCTCGCATTACTGGTAATAAAAGGGAACGGACTCCTTTGGTGCTTTCCCACAAACACATCAATATGATTCCCTTGAATCGCGCTCCCCACATCAGCCGCAAAAAAATAGCCATCATGGATCAAACTACCACCATCAGGGAGACTAATCACCTGTCCCCTAGCGGCGGGAATATACACTACAGAACCGAGAGGAATCAGTTGGCGATCGACCGCAATGGTACGATAAGGAACCAAACGATAGCCACCTGCCCCATCCCCATAAGAACCACGAGCCACACTAAAACGCACTCTACCCGTCTTCCCTAAAGTTTCCGCCGAAAGACTCTGAAAATACCCAGAACAATCTAATTGTAAGCTCGATCCTCGGCCGGCAAAATTATAAGTTCTCTCCTCACCAGAAGCGTCAAGCACCTGTACGGTTCCCTGAAGAGCAGCATAGCACCAATCCCGATGAGAAAGATACGCTAGAGCACGACCGGACAGATCTAGCAAAGGATAACCATTACTCGTCTCTTGAGCCTGATAGACATGATAATAAGTAGACCACAAAGATAAAGCACGACCCGCCCTCGGATCAACCGCAGGAGTTAAAGTTACCCAGTCAGGCGCAGGTAGCCTAGACTCAACCCTATATCGATGAGGCGATCGCATCAACCCAGGCAGACTCCCAGCCACCTGCCCTAACCCAGACATACCAGCCAAAGTTGCGGCTAAAACCAGAAGAGTCAATCGAGAAGCCATAGACATACACAATAGATAACTTCAGATAGCAGCATCATACGTGAGCGCAACAGTTCATTCCGGGTTAGAAGAGAGGACTGATCAAAAACCAGGATACAATAGGAAAATTCCACATTATTCATCACCAGTTATCATGTTTTGGGCAGATCAAATCGCGCACGATGCACAAGGAGAACAAATTGTCAATGACTCTAAAACTCCCTCGGGTCGAGTTCATGTTGGTTCACTCCGAGGGGTAGTCATCCATGACGTTATTTATCGCGCTTTGAAATACGCCAACAAACCCGTCAAATTTCTCTACGGGGTAGATGACTATGATGCCCTAGATACAGTACCGCGCTACCTTAACCCTGAACAGTTTCAGCCTTATCTGGGTTATCCTCTCTGCAACGTTCCCTCCCCAGCAGAAACAGCCAGCGATTATGCTCAATACTTCATGAGAGAATTCCTAGAAGTCTTTAAATATCTGGGTATACAACCCCAAATTTATTATCTGCGTGACCTTTACCGCACCGGTCAAATTAACCCTTATATCGATACTTTTTTGCACAATGCTCCCCTGATTCGCGAAGCTTATGAACAGGTCAGTAAAGCCAAACGTCCAGACAATTGGTATCCTTTTCAAGTCATCTGTGAAAACTGCGGTAAAATTGCCACCACAGTGGTTACGGATTACAACGGTCAAGAAGTCTTCTATACTTGTAAGCCAGAGAGTACAGACTGGGTAAAAGGCTGCGGTCATTCTGGTTGGATTTCCCCCTTTGACGGCCGCGGAAAATTGCCCTGGAAAGTAGAGTGGGTAGCGAAATGGGATCTGTTGGGAGTGACGATTGAATTGGCAGGCAAAGACCATTCGCAAAAAGGGGGATCTCGCGATGTGGCTAATGCTATTTGCCGTAAAGTTTTGCAAAAACAGCCACCGTTCCATTCTCCTTATGAGTTTATTCTGGTCAATGGGACAAAGATGAGTTCTTCTAAAGGAGTTGGATCAAGTGCCAAAGAGATGGCGGATTTATTACCGCCAGAACTGTTAAGGTTTTTAATGTTGCGGACTCCACCGAAAACGGTGATTAATTTTGCGCCGAATTATGAGACAACAACCCGGTTATTTCGAGATTATGATGCTCTGGTTGAGGAATATCAGCAGCTTGATTTATCGAAAAATGGTGGGGAATTACCGAAAGAGCAGATGCCTTTGTTTTATGCTCAATTAGGCAGGGAGATTAAAACCTATCAACCGTTTGATTTGAGTACCTTAATTTCTTTGCTGCAAATTCCAGGATTGGAAATTGCGGCGGAAGTGGAGAAGCGAATGCCTCCGCTTTCAGAAACGGATTGGCAAGTGATTCAGGAACGGATTGCGGTTGGGAAAAAATGGCTGGAAGATTATGCTGATGAAGAAGAGAAGTTGGTGATTTATTGGGATGATATTCCTCCCGGAGCACATCAGTTGTCGGCGGCACAAAGGGAGTATCTCAAGCGGTTAAAGGAAAATCTGGATCATATGGAAAGTTGGGATAGTGAAGAGTTGCAGAGTTTAATTTTTGCGACTACTCAGGAATTAGATCTGAAGCCGAATGTGGCGTTTCCAGCAGTTTACCAATCTTTTCTGGGGAAAGAAAGGGGACCGAAGGCGGGAGGATTGCTATCTTATCTGGAGAAAGATTTTGTGATGGAGCGGTTAATGGCTGTGGTGAGTTTAGGAGAGGGGTGATTCATCTATTGGGTTGGCTCTGGCTTGATCTATGGCGATCCCTTCCCTAGACTCTCCTGCTGAAAGCTGAAAAAAACTGGAAGTTATGGGGGAGTGAGGACTATCCTCTGAAATGATAGAGGAGTCACTAGGGACTGACGCATTGATGTTGGCGATCGCCGCCAATCCTAACCCGGTTTCGCCTAAAAATTTGGGGTTTAGCCATCAGAGTGTCAGGAAGGAACTGGTTTTCTGGCGCTCTTGTGCGTAAGTCTTGTGAATCAGCAATCAATTAGCCTCAAGACAATCCAAAGGGTGTACACCTCTTGGGGTATTTAGTGCGGGATTTGATGGGGATATGGAAACTTTAACAAATGGTGTTTTGCTTTTAGGGAAAGAGTTAGAGGAACTTAATCTTTTGGAGTCTTTGCTCGATCGCTTGCCTTGTCAAGTGGCGATCGCCCATTCCGAAGAACAAGCTGTAACGTTATCTGGTCAAACCTTTCCCTGCTTAGTCATTTTAGCGGGAAACGATCATCAATGGTCACCCACTCTCGTCAATCAACTCCGTCATCAGGGGAAGATTTGTGGCGTGACGATTATTGCCGTGACTGACTGTCATTCTCCCAGTTGGCTTCCCCAGGAATGTCATCTGGGAGTGGACGGATACTTAGTGAAACCGATTGCTCCAGATATTCTGATCTCTTTAGTAGCGTCAGCAAGACTGCGGCAATTTTGCTGCTTTCGGATCTCCTAAAAAAAGACAACTGCCTCTTGCTCTGAGAACAGGAGACAGTAGTTGTGAGTTTATCCTGTAGCCACTGCCATTTTAGCGGAGGCGATCGCAGGAGATCGTAACCCTAGCTACATTCAACTTTAGATTTGATAGAACAAAATCCGCGAGAGAGTATCCCCTCCAGACGCTAGGGTAATCGTAATGATTTGTGCTGCCATTAAACGAGTGACTCTTGCCGTTTCCCCTGTGCCGGGATTAACCGGATAAGCCGGGAAACACGCTCCACTGAGACTGAGGCGAACACTGCTTCCCGGGGGTAATTGTATACAAGTTGGTTGTAGATGAATCGTAATTGGCAGTTGAGGGCGATCAACTCTCCTATAGCCTTGAGTAAAGTTATAAACTTTGCCATCCGGTTTGACCTCGCAGAGAATGGCACTGAGATCAAAACTAGGAGTAGAAGCAGTGCAATAGAGTTCAACGACTGGGGTTCCTAAAATACAAATTGGTTCTGCCAAAGGTTCTGTAGTATAAGTGACGGTATCAGTACGGTTTTCTAGACGGGAGCGATCGCACGCTCCCCCAGGACTGTAAGCATGACCACCGAGAGCCGGAAAAGGTCGCCAAGGATCATGCACCCACACATCACTACTGGTCATTGCTGGAGGATGTTCTACCAAAAAACCCTCCTTATCATTCATATTGGCTAATCCGGTACTAGAAAGATACCAGGATTGATAGCCATGGGTGGGCCAACTGTCCAAAGAGCGCCACCGATTACTTCCCATTTCAAATACGGAAATCGGAGCCATTTCCAAACGTCCCGTATCTCGACCTTTCAGAAACTGATTAAACCAACTCACTTGGATTAAATCCACAGGACTAGCGGCGGCAGCTCCATAATCGAGTTCTCCCACTTGACGACCCCAAGGTAAATGACTCCAAGGGCCGATAATTAAATGCTGGGGATGGCTACTGCGAGTCACCATTTCATGATACCAGCGCCAAGTGCCTCGTAGATAGGGATCAAACCAGCCCCCAATATGCAACATGGGCAGATCTATGGCGGTCAAATCAGGAGATAAATGATGCCAATACTCATCTGGTTCTGGATGTTCTAACCACTGATGATAAAAGGCATTGGGAGCATATTTGCGTAGGGTTTCATCTAATCGAGGATCTAATCCATGCACGGGAGGTTGACGCGAGGCAGTGTAGAGAATATGG
>CAZTRW010000062.1:0-18940 GCA_964616725.1 uncultured bacterium | reverse complement strand
GATCTTGAGGGGCAAGATGTTGGTAGGGATGGAAGTGGGGAGAGCGCTCTAAACGTTCTAGTTTCCATTCAAGGGCAGGGGCTGAGGTTCCCACTTTTTCGTTGCCTTCTTCATCGCTTTGGCTATCGGCTTCATAGACACATCGAATTAAGTCTTGGACATCCCAACGATAGTCGGAGTTGCGATTTTTTCTGAGGTTGCTAAAGGCTTTGCTCAGGATGGATTGTTGGCGATCGCTCATGGTAGGCAAGAGCATTAAAATATCGTAATAGTCTAAGGATGACATCCGAATTCGCACATCATCGGGCAACAAGATCTTCACTCTGGGAGTATAGCCATCTTCTCCTTGAAACGCTGTATGGCCTTGTAGATCTCCCAAGGTGCCATACTCTCCATGAGGGTCAAAAATTAATACCGGCGCACGGTTGTGGGGAGCTAAAAACTCTTCTATCAGTACGCCAGCAGTATAGGATTTTCCTGAACCGGTTCCTGCCAGAATGGCGAGGTGGGTACTGACTAATTCTTTCACATCCAGAACTACAGGCACCTTTCCCCCAGGTCGGAGTAAAATAGAGCCAACGTGGGCACTGCCCACTTCTCCAGGAAGTTTGCGGTTAATGACTGATTGCAGCAATTCATCACTGGCTAACATCACCTGAGCACCGGGATCTGGGGATTGGCGAGGGTTGATAAAGCCCAAATTGGGGTGAAAATACCCAATCACCTCTACCGTCACCTCGTACAATTCCGGGGTTTTCTCCGTAAATCCCACTAAAGCCGCGATCGCCGCCGGACTCGTCGCTGGGTCAGCAAATAACCGATCTGGGAAATGATCGATCAAACTTATTTCCGAGATTTTACCGAGAATTTGTGGCGACTCCTGCTGGGGGGCGATCGCTGAAACCAAGGAATAATAAACAAACTCGCCGATTTTCACTTGGCGATGGTTGGTGGTAATAAAAACATATTGATTGCCCGTTTTCCCAGGGCCTTTCACCGTACCAATCACCCTTACCTGTTTTGTAACCTCAGTAAATTCTTGCAAATTTCTCATTGTCTAACGTTCATGAATCGATAATGCAAAACGGAAAATTACTTAAACCTTAACCTAATCTGAATCCTGATGGCCAGCAAAATAGCAGAAAATCTGAGGAATTCTCGGATTTCTGGAAACAGACCCTTAAGATACCCTGGAGTAGGAGTCTGGCAAACAGCGCCTTTGACTCAACTCATGGAGCAAACAGAATTTTCTATCAGTATTAGTTTTAGCATGAGTTTTAGCATGGGAGCATCTGTGGTGATGGAAAATCGGCAACTTGGCCCGTTTTACAACCCAACTTTCAATCCTTTGGGGGGAGAGAAAACCATGAAACCTTTATTCTGGTCTAGGCAGATGGAAAGGAACTGCGAGAATCCCCTCAGTCCCAACTCCGATTATGCCTCCACCTGTTTAGAAAATCTCCCCGAACCCTTCAGGAGTGCAGATCATTTAGAATGCCCCTGTTACTCCCACTTATCCCTTCCCGAAAACACTCCAACGCTCCATCAGTTCCAAGTCTTAGTGGCAGAACGGACGGCTCAACTGGAATTAAGCTTAAAAGTGCAGGCGAAACTGTACGCACAAACCCGGCGACAGCTAGAACAACTCCGTTACCTAAATCAGCTTCAAGATGAATTTCTCAGTGCTGTCAGCCATGAACTGCGAACCCCTCTCACCAGTATGGCTTTGGCGATTCGGATGCTACGTCAACCCGGAATTTCTCCAGAACGACAAGAAAAATATCTCGAAATTTTAGAGACTCAGTGCGATCAAGAAGTCAAGCTCATTAATGATTTGCTGGCTCTGCAAGAGTTGGCCACCCATGCTGCTAGAACTCAAGCGACTCTGGCGATCGCCCCTGACCTCATCGATGCCAAAATGGTAATTACAGCAGCAACTGCCAGCTTTGAAACTCGATGGCAGAAAAAGGGATTAACCCTCAACCTAGAACTCCCAGACAAAACACTCTCCCTCCGCACTGAAGCAGACAGCCTGAAACGCATCCTAGCAGAACTACTGATCAATGCTGGTAAATTTTCTCATCCACACACCACAGTCGAGGTGAAGGTACAACGAGGCGTGAAAATTATGATTACCAATCAAGGATTAGGCATTGCTCCAGAAGATCTCCCCCATATTTTCGAGAAATTCTACCGAGGCAAAGGAGTCACTGCCCAGGCAATCAGTGGCACGGGTTTAGGACTAGCTTTAGTGAAAGCCTTAGTGGAACAATTAGGGGGAACTATTACCGCCACCAGCGCTCCTCTAGATGCTAGTTCAGACTGGAAAACCTGTTTTACTCTCCTTCTCCCCCAGAGTTAGGACAAAATGGGTAGGGATGGTGATGACCCTTAACGAGTAGATTGTCTCATGCTCAAAATTACTCCACCTCGATCCCTACGCTGGAAGCCTTTGACCTATTCTCCCCTACTGCGCCAGATTCAGGTGTTTTGGGCGGCGATTCAATTTATCAGTGTCTTATTGTGGGATCAATGGCGGGGTAAACCAACTTCCGCTTTGAAACGCCGCCGAGGGCGATGGTTAGTCAAAACCCTGCTGAAACTGGGGCCAACGTTTATTAAAATTGGGCAATCGTTGTCTACTCGTGCGGATATCTTGCCGGTGGAGTATGTGGAGGCGCTAGAAGCTCTTCAAGATCAAGTGCCTGCTTTCCCTTCAGAAATGGCGATCGCCATAATTGAAACCGAACTCGGTGCTTCCCTGCAAGCCCTCTTTCGCCACTTCGATCCTCTCCCCCTCGCCGCCGCCAGTCTCGGCCAAGTCCATCGCGCCACCCTCCACACCCAAGAAGAAGTCGTCATCAAAGTCCAACGTCCAGGACTCAAAGCTCTCTTTGATCTCGATGCTCAAGCCATCTACCGCGCCATTCAAGTAGCTGAATTCTTATTCCCTTGGACACGCAAATATGAGTTAAAAACCATCTACGGTGAATTCTTTCGCATTCTCTATCTAGAAATCGACTATCAACAAGAAGGCTTAAATGCTGACCGATTTCGCCAAAACTTTGCTGCCTATCCCCAAATTATTGTCCCGCGCATCTATTGGCGCTACAGCACCGCCAAAATCCTCACCGTCGAATATCTCCCAGGCATAAAAGTCGATAACCGCGAAGCCCTCCTCGCCTGTGGTCTCGATCCGAAAAAAATTAATCAAATTGGCATTTGTTGCTATCTGAAACAACTGCTTTTAGATGGTTTTTTCCAAGCTGATCCCCATCCCGGTAATTTAGCCGTTAGCCCCGCCGGAAATTTGATCTTCTACGATTTTGGCATGATGGGGGAAATTCAATCTCTCGCCAAAGATCAAATGATTCGCAATTTCTTTGCGATTTTGCGCAAGGATACCGATGAGGTAGTGAGCACTTTAGTCAATATGGGATTAATTGAACCCATGGGGGATATGACTCCGGTGCGCCGATTGGTGACGTTTTTGTTAGATCGGTTTACGGAACGACCTGTAAATTTTCGGGAGTTTACTTTAATTAAGGATGAACTTTATGCCATGTTTGAGCAACAGCCATTTCGCCTACCCGCCGAAATGACGTTTGTCTTAAAAGCGTTAACCACTCTCGATGGTATTGCTCGCTCTCTAGACCCAGAATATAATTTAGTGGCCTGTTCTCAACCGTTTATTCGTGAGGTGACAGCGGCGAAGGGGGGACGCTATGTGGTGGCAGAATTTGTTCGGCAAGCGAAACTGTGGATACAGTCTCCGTTTCAGAGATCCAGTGCTACGGAGCGGGTTGTGGAAGGGTTGAAGCAGCAGATGGAGTCGGGGGATCTGGTGTTTCTGGTAAAGTCGAGAGAGAGCGATCGCCTCTTACAACACCTGAGCCTACTCTGGCAAGGCTTGGTCTATCTCTGTGGGGCTGGCTTTACCCTCATTGCCAGTACTATCCTATTCATCGGCCAATTTTCCACAGCAGCAATCCTCCTCCTCTCTTGCTCAGGAGTCTTTACCTTCTTGTTTCTCCGCTCCCTTCTCCTCATTTCCCTACGCCCCACCCTTACCCGCCTCAAATCCTCTAGTTAAAACGGAAATTAAAACGGAAAAGAGCAGAACACCTTTTTCCGCTCTTGCTTAGCAACTTCACTTTATCATACCCCCAAGGGAATTCGAATCCCTGTCGCCTCCGTGAAAGGGAGGTGTCCTAGGCCTCTAGACGATG
The DNA here is from genome assembly GCA_964616725.1 of uncultured bacterium. GTDB lineage: Bacteria > Cyanobacteriota > Cyanobacteriia > Cyanobacteriales > Desertifilaceae > Roseofilum. The sequence continues at coordinate 14,711 of CAZTRW010000062.1, read as the reverse complement.
GGGGCTTGTTTTACTCACCTTGTTTATCCTAACTAACTTTGCCAAAAATGTCAACCCCTTGGGAAATGTCTTTTGGCATCGCCGTACAGACAAGCCGACTGCTTGCCTTTAACTGTCCACCGTCAACTGTCCACCACAACTCGATCCGGCTCCCGCCGTACAACCATAACAATAGGATGCCGTTTGCACCTGTTTAATCACCTCTAAATTCCCCCATTCCAGGAGTTTAGCCACTGTTAATATCTCACCTGTTTCTGTGCGAGCGGGAATACCTTCCATTTGATTAAAATCACAGTCATAGATTTGTCCCAAATAATCTACGGATAATTCTTGGCGACACATCAGATGCGAGACGGTATCTGGATTAAAGTGGGTCTCCAAAAACTCCAGGTAAGAGGTGTATAACTGACGATGTTGCAAATGAAATTTAGTGCGGCCGATCGGTAAATTCGTAATCGTCAGCAACTGATTAAAGCTAATCTCAAAATGGTCTTGTAAATACTGTTTATAGTCTGCTTCTAGTTTCTGCTGATTGGGAGTGAGCGAAAAAGCAGAGGAGTTGGGCACAGGAGGATTGTAAACCAAATCTAAAATTAATTCTGGCTTGCGTCCGTAACCAATGTGATTGAGCTTTTGGAGAGCAAGAATCGACTGGTCATAAACTCCATTTCCTCGCATTTTATCGACATTATCCCGGAGGTAGCAGGGGAGAGAAGCAACCACTCGAACTTGATGCTGGGCAAAATATTCGGGTAAGTCTTGATAGCCATCGACAAATAAAATCGTTAAATTTGAGCGCACAATAACTTCTTTCTTACTCTTTTTTGCTGCTTCAACTAGTGGACGAAAGTTACTGTTCATTTCTGGTGCGCCGCCCGTCAAATCAACGGTTTTGATTTGGGGAAAAGTTTGGATTAATTCAATCAGTTGCTCGGCAATTTCTGGAGTGAGATCTTCGATGCGTTTTGGCCCAGCTTCGACATGACAATGGGTACAGGTAAGGTTGCAGCGTTTCCCTAAGTTAATTTGTAAAACGGTGATCGGCTGTTTGGTGAGGGGGGAGTTGAGTTTGCGGTGAAACGGGGTAATAGAGGTTTGAAGCATGAACAAGGTGGGTAAAGATGATGAAATTAGGGTGGACATAGCCACCCTAGAGTTTACTGTATCTTAATTTTCTGGAAGTTATCGGTTGAGGACGGCTGGCCAATGGCGGTTGGCTTTGACAATGTTACCGGGAATATCCCGACTCCATTGGGCTTGTACGTCTTTGCTGTAGTTGAGATAGAGTTTCCCTTGATACACTGTCCAAGCGTTGGGATCGACGGGGGCGAGGTTGCCTTCACTGACGGCTTTGGCGCAGTATCCGCCATATTGGGGGGCGTATTGGCTGGGGTTGCTGACAAAGCGATCGCGGTTTTGGGCGCTTTCAAAGTACCAAGTAGTTCCTTGCCATTGGTGTTGATACTGAGATTTTCCCATCACAGCTTTGCTTTGCGTAAAGTAAGCAACTGGATCTGCTCCTCGGATGGCAACGCCTTTGTCGGAGAAGACGGGAGGATGTTTGGTAGCACCCGCGCAGGGGTTTTTACCGGCGCAAGGATTACCGGCACAAGGATTACCGGCGCAGGGGTTTTTACCGGCACAAGGATTACCAGCGCAGGGGTTACCGGCACAGGGGTTTTTACCGGCGCAGACTTTGTTGGCGATCGCCTCAGAAGAGGTAGAATGGCTTTGGCTATAAGAGTGGGCAGTAAGTCCTACAGCAAAAATAGAGGCGATCGCCAAGGTAGTAATGTAACGAACTTTCATGGAAGACTCCGATCACGTCAACTTTAAGTGCTCTACTTCTAAGTAAACTCCAGGCAACTGAAATGGATGTGAGAGAAATCTGAACTCTTCCTGAGAAAAAATTCCCCCTATCCAGGTTTAAGTTACCGTGATAGTTAACGCAACGAATCATTTCCCAACTCAAGAGCGATACTTATGGATAATTCTGATTGGCTGATTACAGAAGAAGGACAGCGATATCCTCTAATCTTGCCAGATTCCTTAGAAGCAACCTATCTCAGCCCTTCCCCTCATCATCCCTATCGCTTATATCGATTTCTTACGGATTTAGAAACTATTTTAGCAACGATTCCAGAGGATCAAAAACGCCTGCCCATCATCGCCCATTTACTGCGAAAACTCTTAAATCACTGTCCTTGGTTACAAACCTATTATATGCCCCCTTCCCCCAATCCCGGATGGTCAATTCTGAGCCTCTATGAAGAACCAGAGTTTCCGCTGACGCTCCAAATAGTCGCTTGGTTACCGGGCAATATTTCCCCTATTCATAATCATGGCACTTGGGGAATAGTCGCCTTATTAAGTGGACAAGAAAAAAACACCTTTTGGCGCAGAAGTCCTACCCCAGAATTTGGCGATCGCCTTCAAGCCGTAGACACCTATATCCTCAACCCCGGCGAAATCATTACCTTCCTTCCCGATGCCATTCACAGCGTTGAACCCCTAGGCGATGAACCCGCCATTACCCTCAATATCTACGGAGAAACCGATATAAATCGGCGCTTTGAATTCGATTCCCTCCATCATACTGCTTGGAACTTTTAAGCAATCAACAATTAACGATCAACCTATGCAGACCACTGATATTATCCCTTCTGCTTGGCAACAACTTCGACAAGGAACAATCACCTGCGATGAAGCACTTAACTTACTGGTAGATAGCGAAGGGAATGTAAACCTTTCCCTGCTAGATCTCGAAGTCAGTTCGCGGTTTTGGCGTGAATTTCCAGATCGCCAAACACTCCCTCCCCTCATTCCTCTTCTGCTCTGGCGTAACTGTTACTATCTGGGTTCTCCCATTCATATTGACGAAGAGATCAGGAAAGACTTAGAATACGCTACCTTCACCAGCATTAAAATTATCCCCATCTCCCAAAAAAGCTACAGTTCCTGGCATCATACCCGCACCTTCGATCAAACCCGCATTAGTGCCATTCCCCTCGTCAACCCCCTCACCGGAGAACTCGAACAAGAAAACATCACCGAAGTCACCGAACTTTACCTCTCCAAAGCCGTCGGACAAATCAGCCGCATTAAAGCCATCATCTCCGGCGCACTCCGCAACCGCGCCAGCGACATCCACCTCGAACCCCTTCCTCAAGGCTTGCGAGTGCGCTATCGCATCGATGGTGTACTCCGAGACATCACTACCCTCTCCTTGGAAGTGAGCCGCAAAGTGATCGTCGCCCTCAAAGTGATGTCTAATATGGACATTGCCGAAAGTCGTCGTCCCCAAGATGGACGCATTGGCGAACAATATGCTACCCAGGATCATCGGGAATTGGGTATGGATATGCGGGTGAGTACCCTTCCCTGTGTCAGCGGAGAAAAAGCAGTGATTCGTCTCCTTCCCCGGCAAAATCCCTTTAGCAAGATTGAAGATCTTGGTTTTAATGCCCAGACTCTCCCCATCTACCAAACTTGGTTACAGCAACCTCAAGGGATGATTATTTTAACTGGGCCAACGGGATCGGGAAAAACCAGTACGCTCTATACTAGCTTACAGTCGGTTGCTACTCCTGAAGTGAATGTGGTGACGGTGGAAGATCCGGTAGAGTATATCTTGCCGGGAATTACTCAAACCCAGGTGCATGAACGCGCTGGGATGACGTTTGCGGCTGGCTTGCGGGCAATTTTGCGTCAAGATCCCGATATTATTATGGTGGGGGAAATTCGGGATCATGAAACGGCAGAAACGGCGGTAAGAGCGGCTTTAACAGGGCATTTGGTTTTTACGACTCTGCATACTAATGATGCGATCGGGGCGATTCCTCGGCTGAAGGATATTGGCCCCGATCCGGGTTTGATTAGTGATGCTCTTCTCGGTATTATTGCCCAGCGTTTAGTGCGTCGGGTTTGTCCTCACTGCGGTACGGCTTACCGTCCTGGAGAAGGGGATTTGAAGATTTTAGGGATTGGTTTGCATGAGGCTAATTCGGAGGAGTGGCGCAAGGGAAAGGGGTGCTCGAAGTGTTTTGAGTCGGGGTATTCAGGCAGGGAGGCAATTATTGAGTTGTTGAATGTGGATGATCCGATTCGGGAGTTAATTTATGAAGGAGGGGTGACGGAGTTGCGGCGCTATTTGAAGCAGACGGATTTTATGTCGTTTCGGAAAGCGGCGATCAATAAGGTGATTAGGGGTACGACTACGGTTGAAGAGGTGGTGAGGGTTTTGCCTCGGAGTGCTATGATGTATAAGTTGTAGGGGGGAGGTGGGGCGATCGCCATTCTTTACATTCCTTACATCTTTACATATCACATCTCCCCTATCCCTAGCTCGAAGGGTTAACTCGTAAGCCAAAATAAGTGACCACTAATTCAGTCATGCCCAGATTACAAAGTTCATGAATTTCTCCGGGATCTACAGCAATACAACTCCCTGGCATGAGGAGATATTCCTGATCGTTAATTGTAATTTTTCCGGTTCCTGATTCAATAAAAAACACTTCACACATATCCGCATGGGCGTGTGCCTGAGCAATTTCTCCGGGAGGGAAACGAGCTTGGGAAAAGTTAGTCAAATGGGGTAAATCTCCCATGCGTAGCATCACTTGCTTGCGAATTTTAGCATTGTGGGAAACCCCTTCTTCTGGCAAATTTTGGAGGCTAGTTAGTTTCATGGGTTCAAAGAGTGTGAGGATTAATCGCATCGGATTCAACCGATGCTTGAGGCAAGTTTGGGTTGACTTCTGTGTGCAGCCCAGTTTGGATCATTCCCTGTAACTGCATACGACTAATATAAGGCCATCCGCCCTCGGTTTCCATCTCTCGCAGGAGTGTATATAAGGCTTGACGGTTATTCGGAAGAGCGTCTTGAAACCAAGTTTCGCGAATTTGACGATGGAGTTTTTCCAGATGGCGCAGGATGGCTAATAAAGCGACAGAATCCCCTTGATGTTTGGCGGCTAGGGTATTGAGCTGATCCAGAATCAGTTGCAGTTGTTGTTCATTCAGGGGTACGTTTGGATCGATAGAGTGATTCATCCTGGAGATTTTATTTTGACTGAGGATGATTATAGGATAATTCTCTCAGATTTGAGGATGTTATCGATTTGAGCAAATAGAGCGGCTGGGGTAGAGGAGTTATCTAAGATGCGATCGCCTTTTTGACATTTTTCCAGTAAAGGCAATTGACTATTGAGGCGCGCCTGTGCTTGCGGGAGGGTGAGAGAGTTGCGCTGTTGTAGCCGTTGTAGTTGTTGCTTAGGAGTACACCAGACTACCCAGATATTTTGTACCAAATCGGTCATTTGGGCTTCAAATAGGAGGGGAATGGAGAAAATTAGGGTATCCTGGGGGGAGGATTGGTCTAAAATCGTCTGGAAGCGATCGCGCACATAAGGATGAATTTGTTGTTCTAACCACTCTCGCTCTTCCTGATGATCAAAAATAATTTCTCCTAAACGTTGTCGATCTAAACTTCCCTCTTGTAACTGTATTCCTTGGCCATATCGCTGTACAATCCTCTCAAAAATCTCCGATCCAGGTTCTACTGCTTCTCTGGCATAGACATCAGCATCAAATATGGGGTATCCATAGTGAGTTTCCAGATACCCAGTGACTGTGGTTTTACCACTGGCAATTCCTCCCGTAATTCCTAGGCGTGCCTGTTTTTGACTCATACCAATGCGATCGCTGATCAATGGGATCTCCATTTATACACTTGAGTGACCCTCCTAAAATTAAGGGTGACTGCAACAGATGATTTACAATAAAGTCTTATTGGTTTTTTGAGTAGGATCAAATATCATGTCGGTTATTGCTGTCATTGACTATGATATGGGGAATTTGCACTCCGTGTGCAAGGGGCTGGAAAAGGCGGGTGCTACGCCAAAAGTAACGGATTTAGCGGTGGAGATTGAGCGTGCCGATGGGGTGGTGTTGCCGGGGGTGGGAGCCTTTGATCCGGCAGTGCAGCAGATCCGATCGCGTCATTTAGAAAAACCGATTCAAGAGGCGATCGCCAACGGTAAGCCGTTTCTGGGGATTTGTCTAGGCTTGCAAATTCTCTTTGACTACAGCGAAGAAGGAAAAGAACCCGGTTTAGGAATAATTCCTGGAGCCGTGCGTCGTTTCCACTGGGAACCCGGCATTACCATTCCCCATATGGGATGGAATCATCTCCACTTCACCCAACCGGATGTTCCTTTGTGGCGGGAGTTATCCACCGCTTCCTGGATGTATTTTGTCCATTCCTATTATGTCGATCCCCAAGATTCCCAAGTCTGCGGGGCAACGGTTACCCATGGGTGTCAAACCGTGACCGCAGCGATCGCTAAACAACACCTGATGGCGGTACAATTTCACCCAGAAAAATCTGATCGCGCTGGCTTACAAATTCTCTCCAATTTTGTCCATTATGTCACTGAGCGTTCTCCCCTTTGTGTTTAAGTCAGTGAGATCTGGCGATCGCGGCAGAGAGGAGCGATCGCCCCTCCCATTAATATCGGGGAATAGAACCATCCATCAAATAAGAATAAGCATCAATACCACCCGACAAATTCTTCACCTGAGTAAACCCTTGGTTCATCAACCATTGACACATTTGAGACGATCGCATCCCATGATGGCACATTACCACCGTTGGCTTCTCTCGCTCAAAGCGCTGATAAATCTGTGGAGACCACTGGGCAAACCGACTTAAGGGCAAATATTCAAACCCGTCAATCTTCGCCAAGCTCACCTCCTCTGGTTCTCGGACATCAATAAATTGCCAAGCCTCTCTTTCTGTCGCCATCACCCTCGCCAACTCCTCCACACTCATCTCCAAAACCATTCCATCCCTCCTAATCCTCATCAAAAGATGCCATAATCTGCTCTTGATCAACCGTCAATTCATCACCAATAATATCAGAAAATAAAGCAATCCGTTCCGAAATTTTCTGCTGCACAATTCTCGCCTCTTCTTCCGACTCAAAAGGAGACAAAGGACGAGAAAGAGCCGGAGTTCCTGGAGCCGTTGACTGAGATTGCTTTTCCGATTGCCATTGCTTCAATCTTTGTTGAGAAACCTGTTGATGATTTTTCATATATCGAGACCAAAATCCCAGATTCAACTCATCCATTGTACGCACAATTGACCAAAACTCCATCAACATCAAATTATGGAGCATCTGATCGTTACGCTGCAAAACTTTGATGGCTTCAGTGATTTGGCGGTAAAAATCCCGTTCTGAGTCGGAAGACTCATGCCCACGATTTGATTCCATCACCCGCATTACTCCCCTGATACTTGAAATTATCATAGATCAAATCCGATCCACAGGCAGCCTAGGGAGCCAGATTATGGCAAGATAGGAAAAGAAACGGTAATCTTCCTCCCCGACTCCCCATGCTGATTCCCTTAAATCGCAGTACCTTTGAACAACTGATTCCTCTGATTAGTACCGGAAATCAATACAAATACTGCTGGGGGAAATTTTCCGATCTGCTCAGACGGTTACTCGCTTCCGTGATCGGTGCTCTGGTGATCTTTTTTGGTCGGATTTCGGCCTTAGGAGAGAGTTTTGAGCTACTATTATTTATCATTGGCATTACCGTAGGTACTTATTGGTTATGGGGGCCAATTTTTTGGGCGAGTCGCCGCAACCTGAAATATCGCCAATTTCCCTATAGCGGTTTTTGGCGAGGTCAAGTATTGGATGTTTTTATCACGGATGAGTTGGTCAGTACAGAAGAAACCGTCAATAATCGCGGGGATTTAGTCATTGTCGAAAATCGCGAACGGCGATTAAATCTAGATTTAGGGGATGAAAATGGGTTTGAAACTCGCTTCCAAGTCCCCATTCGCCGCCAATATCGTGCCATTGATGTGGGCATGGTTGCCGAAATGGTCGTGATGTCTAATCAACCGGATTTAAGTCGAATTAATTGTATTTCTGATGTGTATATTCCGCAGATTAATATTTGGGTGAGTGATTATCCATATTTGCGGCGAGATATTTTTGCAGAAGTGAGCCGCGCTCTAAGACGACAATATTTATCTTACTAGGTAGGATTAGGTTTGCTTTGAGCTAATTCGGCTTCTTCGAGCAGAAATTCTAGAGTTTGTCCTTGAGAACTGCCAAATTTAATTTGCTCTCCTGACTTCAAGGGAATCTCTTGATGGTGGATTTTTTGCCAATTGCCGCCGCGCAATACGAGAGTGCCAAAGCGAGAAAAATCCCGTAACCAATAGGTGGGCAATCCTTGGTCAGTTTCTAAGGGTTCTCGACGAATAATTTCGGCATGACGTTGGGAGACCCATCGCTCGTTGATGATAATATCATTTTCTTCTCGTCTGCCGACGCGCATTAGTCCACCGCGAATTGGCCAGACTTGGGTGGTTTCTTCGAGCGATCGCAAAGAAGCAAAGAGGGAAGAATGGGGCGGTAAGGTAGCAGCAGTATCAGGAAATTCGGTGACTCCTTCTGGTGCAGGGACGAGCAATTGTCCGTTGAAATCAGGATGCATATACAATACTGGCAGAGTCCAAGCGGGTTGATTGTATTTATAGAGGGTAATCAGGCGTTGACGGGCGATCACCACCGCTTCATCAATGGGTAAACGCTTGGCTAGAGCTGCCGCAAAGGCTTCAATAAAGCTCAAGGCTTCTCGATCGGCGATCGCCTCTCGCATTCCCAACACTGCCGGAATTCCATGATGGAGCAACACCTCAGCCAGACTACTCCCCGCCCTGGGGGTATCTCCCGGTTCTGTATCCGGTTTAGCACTCCAGCAAGTATTGATCACCGCCAACGTTACCTGCCCTCGCACCAACACACTGGCAAATTCTGTCCCACTCAAAGTCGTATCCGGGCGCAGATACAGCAAACCTCCATCTGGTGCCGGGACTCCATGGCCCCCATAAAACACAATATTATAGGCTTTCGTTTCTAAGAACTCGATTAACTCAGCTGGAGTCGGTTGGATTAAGGTATCCACCTGACAGGGGACAGCCGGAGTCGCCAGAGTGGCGCAGACACCGCTGGAGTCGCGCCAAATTTTCGCTAGGGTTTCTGCTTCTGCTGCTAACTCCAAACCCGCAGGGGAAGGATGAACCCACTCAGCGCCACAGATCTGACCCCCTTGACCAAACACCAGTAAAATTTTTAGCTCTTGATCCGTCTGTTGGGGTAGGAGGGGGTCAACATCGCGGGTGGTGCGGCTAAACAGCAACGTGGGAGAGACAGAAATCGCCTGTTTTCCCGCTTGGGGCTGCATTATTTCCCAGGGTAAGGGGACTAAATGGGGATCGCGGATATCGAGACGAATGCGTAGAGGTTTATTTTGGCCCAAGGCGATGCCTTGACTTTGGGAGAGGCTGCTTTGAATGGGCCCGTCAAAGATCCATTGCCATAGGCTCATGCCTAATTGTTGCATCAGGCGACTGCTGTAGGAAGATTTTTCATCGGCAGCAACGAGCACGGGAGTAGGGTCAGGGGAAAGTTTGACGGCAGGAATCTGGAGAGGATGGAGCGGTTGGGAGGGCATATGGAAGAGGTCTTGCCATTCTTGCCAAGTGAGGCTGAGGGTGCTGGGCCAGAGGCGATCATGATGGGTGTATCCTCCGGGATAAGCAGCGCGAATAATCCAAATGGCAAAGTGGGCAGAGTCTTTGCGGATGGGGAGAGAAAGGCTGTCTATTTCTATCGCTGCGTCAATCGCGTTCATGTCCGTGGATGTCCGAAGGAAAGGAAAGCGACTTGGTAGGAGTATCGCTTCTGCTGGAGGATAAGCCATGAGGCGAGCGATCGCAATACTGAGGCAAGGATAGTCAAACTGAGACATTAAAGCGCCTTGATCTTACTGGTTGAAGGTATCCCATTTGTTCCAGTTTATCGATGGGGACAAAAATGGGCAAGATAGGAATGGTTTTGCCCCATGACTCGTTTAAGGGCCAGGAACAGGAGCACCGGGAGTTGGGGAGGACAATGGCAAGGGCGATTGTCCTGACTCCTTCGGAGTCGCTTCGCGAATGGAGTCACCGCGCGATCGCACCCAGAGAGGACGTAAAACATACATCATAGTTCCTGCTAACACTAATAAAATGACGATACCGATCAGCAGTCTCCTCGTCTGTTGCCAATCCCGTTTTGCGACTGATTCCTCTGAGTGGGGCGTTCCTACTGCGATCCGTTGGGTAGCCATTGACTCTGCATTCGTGGGTGCGGTGGCTTTGACAGCAGGGGGTTTGAATAATTGGGTGAGTGGCTTGAGGGGGGCTGTGTGGGGGCGCACTTGATAATGAATTAAACCGACAGTGACGTTGTCATGGCCGTTGCGGGTGTTGGCCAGTTCTACTAAGGCAGTGGTGGCGGTTTCTATTTCTAAGTTCCCTGCTAATATGGGGTATAGTTTGGTTGGCCAGTGGTGCTCCACCCGATCGCCATCGCTCAAGCCGTCCGAGCACAGTAGCAATATCCCATCTTCATCCAAAATCAGACGACCCACCGAGGGATGCAGCAAGGATGACTCGCCCATCCCCAACGCTTGCACCAGAGCACCGGCCGATCGATTTTGCAAGGCATCTCGATACAAACTATAGCCTAATCGCACCTCTCTAGAGGCTAAATCATCATCCAGTGTGACTTGATAGCATCCTCCCGTTGCCGTAACCCAGTATATCCGGGAATCCCCCACATGGGCAATGTATATTTCATGAGCCTGGTCTTGGGGAGGGGGGACGACGGCCATGACGAGGGTTGTCCCCATACGCTGGCGTTCTTGGCGGCGCTCTTGATCGTTGCGATCGCTAATCACACTATTGGCGCGGCGAATAGCATCATCCAGGAGGGTTGTGATCGCATCTACCCGTTGGGAGGTGGGGCACCGATAGGCAGAGGTGGGTGCGTTGAGTGTTTCCAGAATACTGGCGATCGCCTGTTGGGATGCCACCTCCCCCTCGGCATGACCTCCAATCCCATCACAGACCATCACCAGCGCGAAATCTTCCCCCTGGGAATGGGCATACTGAGCCATGGGTTGGGGGTAGCAAGCATCCTCATTGCGGGAGCGACTTGGCCCCGTATCGGTGGCGGTGGCAAACCTAAAATGAGTGGATTGGCCTTGACTACAATAGGCAAGCGCTTGATCGAGTTCGGCGATCGCCCCATCAATCGACAGAAAATCACCCTCTCTTAATGCCAGCACCCAATGTTGTAGAAACGAGCGAATTACCTCCTGGCTCTGCTCTGCCCAGGGAGAACACAGTAGCCCCAAATGGCCCAACCGGGGACTAGAATCGCCATCACCCTGCAACTCTAGCAAACGCACCACCGGCCCTTGCACACGGAGCAACTGGGGATTGAGGAGAGAGGAAGCCACCCCAACTGCTTTGAGGGGTTGCCAAAGATGGGCAATTTGCCATAGCCAATGGAGTTGGCGCATCGGAGAAGATCTACGCCACTGCTCTCGGAGAGTAGGCAGCAGGGGCGAACCCGTAGGGGAGGAGTCTAAGATAGCACGATTCAGGGGAGCCGATTCTAGTAATAAAACTGAACCAGAGCCGATATTAAGAATGGCGTAGGGTTCAGGCAAATGTAATCGATAGGGGAAAAGTCTGAGATAGGGTAGAATCCCTGGGGGGATATCTCTGGAGGGGTGGGGAGGCAGAGCGGGTTGGGTGTCTAGGAAAATGCGGTTACCTTTGTAGAGGTAGCGATCGCCACAGAGTTGTCCCAAATCTAACTCTTCCAGTCCCCGGTCGAGAGGCCGCAACTCTACAGAAGTAGCCCATAAGTATCGTTTGACCAACGCAGTCCCACAGCGATCACAAAATTGCTGCTGCTCTGAATTAGTCGCCTGACAAGGGGGATGGGGACAGTGAAGAAATACGGTTTGGGTGGGCATAGGGAATCCTCGTGCCTAGAAAATAGGGAACGGAACAGACCAAGAGAAAAGACCAATCCTAGCACTCTGATGGCAGCTTAATCATCGCAAAAATGGGTTTACAACCCCGTCCTGATGGAACGGTATTGTGATATATTTTAGAATATATTGCCCAAAGACATCCGGTTTCCGCAAGCAGACAAGAATGAGCACAGAAAGAGAAACCAAACCGGAGGAAAACGTCAATCTCCCTACCAACGCGCTCACATGGCAGTGGCACGGTGTTGGTAGGAAATTCTATTGGTGGTATTGCCGTGATGCAAGCGGCGGTGAACACGCCCGATTGGGTCTCTCGCGTGATATTACTCAATTGTTCCTTGCGGAGGTTGCACGTCGCCGACGCACTCAGTTGCCACTGTACAAGCGTTATGGCGCACCATTGTTACAAAAGCTGTTAGGAATTGGGGTGATCGGGCGGTGGTTTTTTACTGAAATTGCTCAACTAGAGGGGGTGGGTCATTGTCCTCAAGATGAAGCGCCAGAATTGGTGAATCCTTTAGTGTTAGATTGGGTGTTTACTGTTTCGGCAATCGCCGACCTGAAAATTGTTAATTGTTAATTGTTCATTTTACTTAAATTTAACCTGAAGATTACCTATTGTGGCACAGAAGGGTTTAGACTATCAAACAAGCCTGATTAAGGAATAAACCGGGATTTTGGCATGGTTTCCTCATTTCTCTCCCCACCCAATCCACAAACCGATTTACGTCAACTACTAGAAGATCTGTATCAAGGTCGGAGTTTGGTGGACTTCAGTGCCGGTCAAACCATTCCCCTGAATTCGCGGGATGTTTGGGTGGTGTACCGAGGGGTGGTAAGTTTAAGTGTGCTGCATCCGAATGGGGAAGAATCTTTATTGGGTTTTGCCACCCCTTCGATGGTGTTTGGTTTACCTTTGACGACGATCGCCTGTTATCAAGCAACTGCTCTGTCTGATGTGGGATTGATGCGCTTTAATGTGGGAGAAATTGAGCGATCGCCCGCCTTATGCAGCAGTTTATGGCATCAACTGGGTCGCCGTCTCCGCCAAACCGAATCTATTCTCGCCCTAGTAGGTCATCGTCGCATCAAAGACCGCTTACAGCAACTGCTGTTACACCTCAAAACGGAAATGGGTTATCCTACAGAAGAGGGAGTACGCCTGAGTGTCAAACTCACTCATCAGAATATAGCCAACACCATTGGCACCACACGAGTCACCGTGACACGGTTAATTAAAGAACTCCGCGAAGAGGGATGGTTAACCATTGACATACAGCGTTATATTACGATCTGTGAAAAGACCAGAGACACCTATTAACGTCAGCGCACGCCGAAATGGGAATGACTCGACCCCAAGAAAATAAGACCAAAGAAGCGATCGCTGTCTACGCACTCAATTTTTCCTATCCCCAACAACCACAAGTCCTCCAAAACCTCACCTTTACCATCGCACCCGGAGAGCGAGTCGGCGTGATTGGCCCCAATGGAGCCGGAAAAACCACATTATTTTTGTGTCTGTGTGGAATCTTGTCCCCCCGCTCTGGAGCCATGGTACTCTGTGGTGAACCCGTGGAACCGGAAAAGTTTCGACCTCAAATTGGGTTAGTCTTCCAAAATCCCAATGACCAATTATTTTCCGCGTCTGTACGTCAGGATGTCGCATTTGGACCAGAAAATATGGGATTATCCTCCGTGGAAGTACAAAGGCGTACAGAAGAAGCCTTAAAATTGACAGGAACTACTGAATTAGCCGATCGCGTTCCTCATCATCTGTCGGGAGGACAGAAACGGATGGTGGCGATCGCTTCAGTAATAGCCATGACTCCCCAAGTGGTAATCTATGACGAACCGAGTGCGAATTTAGACGGGCGATCGCGACAGCGTTTAATCCAATATCTCCACAAAACCTCAGAAACCTCACTCATCGCCTCCCATGATCTCGAATTAATCCTAGAAGTTACGGAACGCGTACTTTTGCTCGATCAAGGACAACTCATCGCCGACGGCAATCCCCGTGAAATCCTCAGCCACACACAACTGATGACCAACCACGGCTTAGAAGTCCCTTACTCCTTGCGGTAAAATTAAAGTTGGTAACTCAACCACTCCGTCGTTCCTGCCGCAGTGACTTGAGGATGTAAGAGCCGCCAGGTTTCACCTTCAATTTGACGTTGCAGATAAACTTCAAAGGCGCTATGCTGTTGTTGGATTTTTCGCCGAGATAGTTTAATATCAACAGCATAAGTCCCCTGAATATGGAAGGTGGGCAAAGTTCCCCTTACGGGACATGAATCGTCAAGGAGAGGTTTCCCTACGGGACATAAAACACTCTGAGTAACTTTAATCCTTTTAATTTCCCACCGGGGAGAATCTGCGATCTGCAAAGAAGAGTTAAACTGATCTTGAACTAAATGAAGCTGAAGGGCGATCGCCTGTTTGACAATATTAGTATTCCAGGACATCAATGGAGTCACTCCAGGCGCCGTACAACCAGCTAACAGTACCACTAAGGCGATACTCCTGCAGAGTCGCTGCGCGATCGCCATCCATTTACCCATCCCTTCCCATTGTCTATCCATAGCCACACCCTATACACTCAGGTTAATTCTATTCCCTAGCGGGACATGAATGTATCGGGTCAGGTTGATATTTCCCTTTCCCCTATCGGGACATGAATCGCCCAACTGTTTCTACAGTGTGCTTTGATTAATTTTCAACACGCTTTGAAAGAGCGTCCTGACCGAGAAAATGGGTTTCAAGCCCCGTCCTTCTAGGACGGCTTTTCTTGATCT
>CAZTRW010000061.1:0-19253 GCA_964616725.1 uncultured bacterium | reverse complement strand
AGGATTGCTTTGTCGCAGGGAGGCAAGGGGAAGGGTTTGGTCTGGGGGTGGGGGTTTGTGGGGGGCTGAAGGGTTTTTGGCAGAAGCGTCTGAGGATGGGGAGGGGCGCACTTGGTGGAGGGCTGTGTCGGCGATCGCTGCACTCAGTCCTTGGTGTACAATATAATCCCTGATTGTTAATCCTGTTAAGGCGGCAGCTTCGGCTAACAGTTGGTAGTGTTGGGCCGGTAACTCAAGATGGAGAGTAATTTCTTCAGTTGGGCTAGAGTCGGACATGGAACTATGGCTATTTTTGACAGAGTTAGACAAAAAACCACACAACCTCAATTAACTATTGGTTGCCCCTTCGTAAACCCCTAGGACTAGACTGCTCAACTCAAGCGGTTCCTGGGTGGTATCGCTCATTTGATTTCCGAAATCCAAACTGGAATAGCGATACCACCCGGTGAACCGCACCGTCACGAGCAGGCTAGTGAAGCATGGACGGACTGAGCGCAAGAGCAGCGATACACTGCCCAGATTGCAAGGCTGTTAACCAATAGTGAGGTTGTGTGATTTAGCGAAATGAGCGGGCATGTTGCATCCGCAATGCCAAAATATGTTCGCAAGGGCCTTTATACAGCTTGTTTTGCTGATGCCAATTGCAAGTACATTCTGCTTTAATGATACGTTCATCGCGGTCAATTGTCAAGTTGGGCGTGTAAATTTTTGTGCCATCTTGAACATTTCCTTGGAGAACTAAGCTACCATCCGACTCATTTGTACTCACTACTTGCACTTGATTATATTGCAAAAATCGTGTGGCTTTTTCTTCGCGCTCATTAGCAAACCGGAGCCGTTCCATGGGTAAGGGTTCTCGACTTAATTCTCGCAGGCGATAAACTTGTTTGTTGAGGTCGTAGATGGCCCGTCCTGCTTGAGTATAAGCGCCCAGTGCTCCTAAAATAGCGGTACGGCTTAATCCTAATCGGTGGGCGAGGCTATCGGGGGTTTCTGCCCAAGTTTCCCGTAGGGCATCAAAGACGATTTTTTGGGTCCATTCGTCCACATCGGCGCGGGGTGCCATTAAGTCAAAATTGCCGGAATTTGACCAATCATTGGCAGTCCATCCAGATAAGCCTAGGGTAAAGGACATATCACCTAGGTTAGCGACATAAAAAGAGGGCATTCCTGTGCCTAATAGATGGACGGTAAATTTCTGGGCAATGGGGATAAGTCGTTCGAGGATATGGAGGCGACGACGACCCCAGACGCGGATTTCTTGGCTATGATTTCCAGTGTAGGGCGATCGCCAACAAATCACTTCTGTATTCCAAGGATCAAAAATTACTTTCACCGGCTGGCTCGGTTCCAGGATATAGCGCAAACTACGAGGGCCTTTTTTCTCCTTATTCCGACGCAAAATTAGGCAGATATTGTGAATATCCATCGGGTGAAGATCAAAGCTCATTGCGGGTAAAGACATGGCAGAACTCACCTGCAAAAATCCTCTTACCCAACTATCGGGCAAATCAATTTTGACTTCCTTAAACGTTTCCTCATGAGTAGTTTGCACTTCAAACCCAGAAGGATCGACTTGAAACTGGGTCGTTTTGTAGCTTCGCAGTTTCTGAAATTCATCATAGAGAGCCGCAGAATAGTCAATATTGGTTGTGCCGCAAGCAAATTCATTAATATTTTGAAAAACCTCGTAACTTGCGCCGAGTCGCCCATAGCTTGATTCGTCTTGACTAAAGCATTCAAAGAAGATTTCATCGGGATGAACTGTAATGACTGGATCGAACACGAAGTAGAAATCTAGTTGCTTTTCATAAACATATCTTTGAAAGTTATATCGGGCATCATAATAGGGTTTCCATCGTTCATAGCTATGCTGATTAATTCTGGTCAATTCATCTCGAATTACCTTGATTTTTTCGGCTACTTCTTTTTGCTGAATTCCTACTGTTTGCCAGTCAATTTGTTCTTGTTGTACTGCCCATTCTTGATAGGCAGTTTTGTCTTTGGGTTGGTAGCGCAAGTCGGAGACAACCACATCATGTAGGGCGCTGATGGCTTCGCGAAAGGCTACGGTTTTGCGTAATTCGCCGATAAAATAGGTGGGAGGACGTTTGGTATCGGGGGAAAAGGACATTTGGGTGTTTTTCCCTTGGTCATTGATACTGGTATTGCCATGATAGGCGTAGGAAAATTCCATAAAAGTGACCTCAATAAAAGCTAAGATCGAATTTCAGTGATGGGTTTTATTTGTAAGGGGAGGGAAATGTGGGGATAGTGATGGTGTAAGCGTAACATAATTTGTAAGCATCTGGCTTTATCAGCGATCGCCATAGTTGCCGACTGCCGAGTTAACACCTCAGCAATTACCGTAGCAGCGGCTTCACTTTTCAGCGCTTCTTGCTCTAAAAACGCCAAGACTTGATGTTTTGCTACCCTACCACGATTCACTTGCGATAAAACCGTAATTAGATATGGCTTTAATTCCTCCAGCCGTTGGGGATTATCGCTGGCATAGCTGTGGAGATATTGACTAGCAAAGGCTTGCATATCCGGGCTGGGATGTTCGCTAAACTTGAGGAGATAGTCTTCTCCTTGGTGAGAGGCAAAGGTGCGAGTGACTAACTGACGGCCAAATTCTCGTACTTCTTGGCGAATGCTATCACACACGAGTACCATCACTTCAGGAGTCCAGTCCCTATCGGTGAAATGGTGCTGGAAAAATCCTTGAGCAAATTGGCGCGAGTCTTCCCATTTGGCTTCTAATAGACGAATTGCGGCTAATTTTTCCTGGGCAGAAGCGCGAATTCGATCTAAACTGTTGGCTATCATGGCCCACGAGGCTCGCCGAATGTTCAATACTTCATTACTAGCGAGTTTGACGATATCGGCGATTGACCATTCGGTGGCTAAACGTTGGGAGTTGTGTTGTAGGATGACTCCGCCTAAGTCTTGAGCTTGGGGATATCGGGAGTTCAGGAGGGTGAGGGTTAACTCTCCTGGTAGGGTAGTCTGCCATAGGGGAAGGCGATCACGCAAGAGGATCAGTACATCTTGATGCACTCCTGGATGAGGCTCTGGGGAAAGCAGAAAGGGAATTAACTCTGTGGCTAGGGAAGTGCTAAACTCAGGATGATCTGTAGCGAGGTGAGCCACTACCGGTTGAATCGACTGGCGTAAATCGGCAACAGGACTGAGAATCATCGCTAGAATAGCATCTCGATGATATTCTCTAAGTTGGGTATCGCCTAATTGACCAAAAATTTCTACACCAATGCGACGAATAGATTCTTGGGTAGAAAGAATCAGGGATTCAATTAAGTGGGAAGGAAGTTCCGTGGCTGGAGTTTGATGATGGAGGAGCAGTCTGGCACCGAGGGTTTGGATGGGGGGAAGGGAATGTTGCAGAAGATCGAGGATGACGGATAAGCTGAGGGTTGAGAGGGGAGTGGGAAAGATGATCAGTAGGGTTTCCCCAATTGCCTCGACTCCTTCTGGTGTGGTAAAATTGAGGAGTTCCGTGACAATTCGCCCGATTATGAGTTTAGCTGTTTCTTCAGGAATGGCGTGCGATCGCCCGATTTGCCGAACAAACTCCTTTACATCTACATGGGGACTCAGCAGTAGCTGAAACAAAAACTCACTGGAATTCAAAAATACGGCAGGTTGGGCGATTACCCACTCACAAGCTTGGGTGCGAGCCGGGAGAAAGTGACACTGGAGTAGTGCTAAGACTAGCTCCTGTTGGGGATGCTCCGGGGTGTACAGGCTACGAGCGAGGGTGAGGGCGAAGGTAGTGGTTTCCTGATAGGGTTGGCTAAACAGGGTGAGGAGATTATCTAGGGTAATCTGGGGAAAAAAGTCGGAGCGATCGCGTAGCGCTCTCACCGCAAACTGATGAACTGGATGACATTGGCTTTTTAATAACAACTCTAATAGAGCATCGGGCCGTTGGTTCCACAATTCAGGAAACGCTTCTTCTCTCGTCTCTGGGGGGGGATCTCCAGGTTTGTAGCCTTCGGCACATCGCCACGCTTGACCATTCTGTTTCCAAAAATAACGGCTACTATTGGTATAAAGGATATGACAGAAGGAGAGATAAGCAGAATACCGATCCCACTGATTTTCATATTTTACTCGTTGGCTCCAGTTCGCCGTCCATCGGTAATAAGCAGTGTGCTTAATCGGTTGAGCATCGGCATCGCTGTAGGCTAAGAGGACACCCCTGGCTAAATCCACATACCCTAAATCTCCAGCTTTTCCGAGTTTGCGTAAAGTACGCCAAACTCGTTGCCGCAGGTAGTTGCGGGTTGCTTGACTATAGGCAACGCGAGGGTTAGGTTTTTGGTATTCTTCGGTGAGGCGATCGCGAGTTATTTCATGGCGGCGGGTTTGGGGATTATACAGATATTCATATCGCGACAAGTAAGTGCCATCGGGGAGTTTTAGGTAATATCCCTTCGGATTGTAGCTTCCTTTTTCTCGCTCAAAGCGTGCTGCTAGGAGTCCGAATACTTCTCCATCTTGGCGATACTCTGCCATTTTGAAGAGATGACGTAGGGATTGAAAGGCAGGGGGAGCGAAAGGAGCCGTGCGGATAAATTCCAGCAGAGCGGGACGAGCAATGTCTAAGTGGCTTTGGTAGAGTAGATCAATCACTTTAAATTTCTCATACTCTTGGTCTCGCAGATGAATCAGCAAGAGGTGTTGTCTAAAGTTTTCTAAGTTTCCTTGGGTGATGGCGTGTTGGAGCAGAGGCGGGAGGAGATGATATACTTTTTGTTGTAACTGTTCTTGGGTAGAGCGATCGCCCAATTTCCATATGGCCTCGAACGCTATTCGCCGCACAAACTCTGGAGTAGCGTTATTTTCTTCGAGGCGCTGCAAAACCGGTAAGGCTTGGTGATCGCCGCATAACCCCAAAGCATAGACAATACAATAATCTCGCAAATTATCTCCCGTTCCCAGTAGGGGGATTAAATGGGGAGTCGCTTCTGCCAATTTTAACTCGCCTGCGCGCCAAATAATCCGATGCAGAGGCCAACTTTCTGGCGCTTCCCCTTGCAGATAATCAAGAATACGCTCCTCTCTGGTAAATTCTCCCTCTTCCCCTTCCGAGAAATCCTCATCTCCCCTCTCTTCATATCCCTTCTTCGTTTTCTCCTTCACGAGCTTATCAAAGATAGCTTCTGCGGCTTGTAGGGAAACAGGATGAGGGGTTTTCGTATCTTCCTTCAGGTTACCACCGCGACGACCATAGCGAAAATTGACAATATATCCCTCACTGCCCACAGAAACCAACTCCACTGCATACACCTTATCGGAGCGATCGTCTTGATAATAGAGAGTAACTTGCTTAATCCGTTTCATGGCAGTGGAGAGAGAGTTATTGCCATTTTAGTCAACTTCAGTGGATTCGTCTACTTTGTGTCTTTGTGGTAAAACCGAAAACTCCTCTGATCGCCATCCCCAACTTCATCAGTGGAGTTCCCATCGCCATGGCGGGTAGTACCCAATCATCGCGATCGCATTATCCTCAATCCTCTCAAAGTCATTCTCAAGGCACAGGATTCAATCAAAGGATAACTGTTTCACCATCCAAGTAGAAACGGGTTGAAATCCGAGCTTATCGTATAAACCCATCGCCGCCGTATTCTGACAAAACACTTGTAAACTAATTTGCTTTTCTCCCCGTTGTCTAGCGTAGGTTTCTGCTTGAGCCATCAGAGCTGCTCCTAACCCTTGGCGGCGGTGTTCTGGTAAGACATAAAGGAGAAAAATATGGGTATGTTGTTGTCCGTTCACTTGATCAATGGCTCTTCCCATCCACAAACAACCGACGGGTTGAGCGCCAGCCGTGGCAGAGAGCAGATCAGAAATGGGGGGATCTGCGGTTTTTTCCACCCACCACAGAGGAGTGGCTTGGGAAAAGTGTAACTCGATCACCTCATTGAGATGGGAAAAATCTTGTTCTGGGAACAACTCTGCATAGGTTTGGTGCATAAAGCGAATCAGGCGATCGCGCTCCATCGCCCATCCTGCCCGAATGCGATACCCTGGAATTAACTGGTTCGATGTCATCAGTAATCTTAACTTCGTATAGATTGCCAAAGCTGATCATAGACCCGTTGGGTTGACTCAGATAGGGGCAACAAAAACTCGCTCGCTTCCAGCACTGCCGCTTCTAGAAATTTGACTTGATCCTTTACCAGAGAGGGAGGTAAGGTGTGGCGTTCCTTGCTGGGAATGAGGGGAGAGAGGGCATCACTCCATTGAGCCATTTTCACCGCAAACTCAGGATTTAAGAAGCTGTTCATCCAGGCGGCGATCGCCGGATTTTGACTCCCTTGGGTAGGCTGTACCCACAGATTTGCCCACAAAGCCGTTCCCGATCGCGGGATTATGGCTTTGAGGTGGTAGCGACTGAGGGCAGGCAAAATATCCGTTGACCATCCTACTGCCATCCAAGTATCCCCTTGAATCAGGGGTTGTAAATATTGTTCAGAGCTATAAAATAATACCTGTTGGTGGAGTTTTTGCAAAGTTGCCAGTAATTCGGGAATCTGCTCTAGATCAGATTGATTATAGGAATAGCCTAACCGCTTGAGGGTTAAACCAATCACCGCTCTGGGATGATCGAGTAGGGAGATGCGCCCCTTGAGTTCTGGTCTCCACAAATCTGACCAATCCGTTGGTTTGACTCCTAAAGATTGTAAGCGGTCAGGACGATAGGCGATCGCCGTAGTTCCCCAGCTATAGGGAATTCCCCAGATTTCTCCCTTGGGATCGGGTTTTCCTTGGCGATCGCGTTGCACCAAGGTTTGCCAGGAAAGCGGCAGTTCTGACCAAAAGGATAACTTGGTGCTATCTAGGGGTTCGATTAAATGAGCGGCGATCGCTTGGGGCAACCAACCATCCCCTAAAGTGATCACATCTGGGATAGTCTTCTGTGCCTTCAGACTTTCAAACAAACTGGCCAGTTGACTAACTGGGAACAATTGTAACTGAGTATTTTCAGGTAATTGTGCTTTGAGCAGAGGGACTAACTGTACTGGCAAAGAACCTTTGAGTACATGAACCCTTAAACTCGGTGCGGCGTGACATCCGCTTAGGAACGGCAGGCAGGAACCGGCTGTCACCAAAGTGAGGCTTTTTCCTAAAAATACGCGACGATCCATAACTTCTATTGGGTGATTTATCTGTGCCCCAGATGCAGCAGAGATAGTAGCATTTACTTATGCAGGTCTTTCTGGGCCATTGCCTGAGAAATGAACAGATTATTGACATATCTTACCAAACGTTAAATGATCCAAAAATAAATCAAGAATCTTGTCAAGAGGTATCTAAAATCGTAGAGAACTCTCCATTACTAGAACTTTCCTATGGAAAAGCTGGAAACTCAGATGACGGTTCTGCTCCAAAAGATAGAGCAGATGTCTTACACCATTGAACGGCTCAATTCTAAATTTTCCTTACTGGAACCGCCATCTACTGCTGTCCCTAGCTCAAAAGAGGGAGCTAATTGCCCACCAGTGATTGCTGTTCACCGTTCCCCTACCCAACAATTATCGGATTTACCCATTTTGGATCATAAGGATGTATTGGTGGATGATGAGTATGAGAGTCGTCGAGATTGGCCAGAGTCTATGTCAGAGAGTTTGTTGTCTCCTGAGTTACAAATTCAGCGTTTAACTGCCCAACTGACGGCAGCGTATAATCGCATCGCTGCCCTAGAAGAGCAGTTACTCTCGAAGCGGATTCACTGATCGATGCGATCGCCGGAGTTTAATGGTTAATTAGATAGGTTGTGTTGTGTCTAATCTATCGCTAGAGTGCTATAAGGATTTTTAGATCTAAGTTCATATTTGGCCACTAAAGCGTCTATGCTCTCCAGGAGATGATCGTATTGCCAATGGTAAGAAAGGGTAGCGGCGATCGCACATCCTCCAGCACCTACCCCTTCTTTGACATAGCCTTGTTCATAGTTTTGCAGTTGGGGATAGCGAGAGTGAGTAAAATTGAGTTGGGTTGCCAGTAATGGTAAGGGGGGGAGGAGTTGGGCTAAACCGATGGTATCTCCGGTGGGATCGTTGGCTACCCATCGAGTGGTACCAACGACGATTTGTTCTGGTTGCCAGATCAAGGGTTCCTGTTGGGCTAGGGCTGAGATTAATCCATATACGGCTAACATTTGTGTCCCTCCTGCTAAGAGGATACCACACTGCTGACTGGCGGCGATCGCCATTCCGGCGGCAACAGGCTGCATCGGATCTCCCACTGCTGCCATGAGATCCCAGAGGGATTTGGGTTTTTCTAGCCATTTGGATGCCGCTAACCCTTGATTGACGACTGCTGCTTTTTGCTGATGATTACAAGTGGGATGACTGCTGTTGACTTTACCGGCGGCGGGCAATCCTAAGCCCGTTAAGATGGCTAGAGCTGTTGTGGTGCCACCGACGACACATTCCCCAATGATCAGATAATCGGCTTGAGAGGCTAATTCTTTCCCCCAGTGTTGCCCTTGGGCAAAGAGATGATGAACTTGCTCTAGGGTTAAGGCGTGCCCTGTACTGACACATTGGGCGATGATTCCTCCTAAGTCTATCGCGGGGACAGAAAGGCGATCGGGCAATCCTCCATTGAAAAGGATAATGGGAATGTTAAGGGTTTCACAAATGGCGCGAGAAATAAAAACGGGCGAAACTCCCCCAGCTAAAGGCGGTAAGGGATAATCGTAGCTGGGCACAACCCCTTTGAGTAAAAATTCGGCATCGGCTAGACAGGTATAGCGTCGGTGTTGTGGAGTAGCTCCCGCCGCCGATATGCCGGGAATCAAAGCCGTTTCTGTAAATCCAAGAATACAGGCAAATAAAGGTTGCTTACCTCGATATTTGTCTAGCCATGCTTGCCCTTGTTCTGTTTGAGTATATACCTGAATCATAGATTCATTATTGTTGTTTTAAGACTACCAAAGTAATATCATCAAAAACTTTCTGTTCTCCAATAAATGCTCTCACATCTTGAATCACTAAATCTCGAATTTCCTGAGCAGATTTTTCCCGATGATTGAGAACCACATCACATAACTGCTCTAATCCATACTGCTCGTTCTCAAGATTGGCAGCTTCGGAGATTCCATCGGTGTATAGAATAGCAATATCTTGAGGATTTAAGGGAATAGTAGTTTGACTAATAAAGTCAGCGATTTGATCTTCTAATCCCAAAGGAAATCCTAAATCAATTGTATCGATTAATTCTACCTCACCTTCGGCACGCACAATAATTAAAGATTCATGTTGCCCACTGAGTTTAAGGGTTCCTTGTTCATAGTCTACCATAGATAAAGTTAAATTTTTCTCGGAATTCATCCGTTGTAGATTTTCATATAGGGTTTGATTGAGCAAATTAAGAAACTTAATCGGATCGGTTTCATTGACTTTTTGTAATGTTCTCACTGCGGTTTGAGTCATGAGCATCAGTACCCCACTTTCTAAGCCATGCCCAGTCACATCACCAATGGTAATTTTGAGTTGATCTCCTTGTTTTAGGACATCATAATAGTCTCCTCCCACTTCATCGGCAGGTTCCATATATCCAGCAATGTCTAAACCGGTAATATTTGCCAGTTCTTGGGTTTTCGGTAAAACCATTTGCTGGATTTTTTTGGCGACATCGAGTTCAGAGCTTAAGCGAATATTTTCGGCTTTGAGTTTTTCGTTGAGAATGCCAATTTCTTGGTTAGCTGAAGCCAATTCCGCAGTGCGTCGTATTACTTTTTGCTCTAATGTCTGATATAAATACGCATTTTCAAGGGCGATCGCCGCTTGTCCTGATAGCAATTGCATCATCTCTACCCGATAGGCAGTAAAGGCTCCTGTGGTAAGATTATTTTCTAAATAAACAATACTAACTAATTTACCCTGATTAATTAAAGGAACACAAAGAATTGACTTAGGTTGATATTTTTTAATATAGGGATCGTTGATAAAGTTTCCTGTATTGCTCCCATCACTGAGAACCACACTTTCCTGAGTCCGTACTACATAATTAATCAGGCTTTGAGGCATCATAGAAAAGTCTTCTAGAGCAATGGCTTGCAACACTCTAATCTCTTCCGATTCTACGGTTTTTGAAGCTTCTATAATTAATTTATCTTGATCTGCTAAAATGAGATACCCAATTTGTGCTCCCGCATTTTGAATAATGATTTTCATCAAAGCAACGAGTAGCTTTTCGAGCACAATTTCTCCAGAAATAGCTTGATTCGCCTTAATTACCGTTTCAATATCCAAGGTTGATCCAGCACTTCTATCACGAGGTGAAACGCGAGTAATAGTTGTTTTAGTTCCTTGAGCATAGGAACGAGATACAGTCAATAATTGAGGATAATTGCGCTCTAGTTCTTGCACTTTAGTCATGGCTCCCCAAAAACTATAACCATAATGAGCTTCTTGAAAATAAAGTCGAGCAATCTTAGGTTTATTTAAGTTTAAGTAAAATCGAGCTGCCAGTTCATTGGCAAGAGCTTCTTCTTGCAGGTATTTAGTTTCTTTAGCCAATTCAATAGCGCGATCGTAAAGATCCATTGCGGTTGAGCGATCGCCTAAAACTCTCGCCAATTCCGCTTCAATTAATAAATGTTTATGGAGATAATTTTGTGGAGCACTTTCTGACCATTTTTTCATTCTTGCTTGATTCATTCTTACCTGCTCAAGATAGGCAGTTTGAGTCTTAGAATCAACCGTAGAATATAACCCTAAAAGAGTAAGAGAATAGTAAAAATTATGTTGAGCAACACCAATAGTACTGGAAATAAAGGGTAAAACTTTTTGGGACTCCATTAAACACTCTAGAGCCAGAGAAAAATCTTGATAAAGGTAAAGAGCTTTGGCTTTAGTCATATAGTAATAACACAAAGCCATATTACTCTGATAATTACGGCAATTTTCTAAGTAAGTCGCTTCTGAGAGTTCCCGATCATCAAATGAGTACTTATCCCCCGTTAAACCCTGCAAATTTCTGATCACTAAGTGACAACCGAAAATCACATCTGTGGCGACAACATTATTTGTTTCTCTGGTGAATTCCAGAAATTTTTGCGCCTTTTCCTCTGATTCAGGCAAAGGATTTCCCAGATAAAAGAACTCGAAGATATTGATCATTAGAATATACCCAGCATAGGGAATTTCTCCTGACTCTAAACCAGCAGTAAACGCCTCATTATTCAGAGGTTCAGTCTCTCTAATATGTTGTCGCCAACAACTAATATAACTCGCAAATAGATAAAGAACTTGACATTTAAATCCTAAATGATTAAACCGTTCACTGACTTTAACGGCTAAACAGCCAAACTCGTAGGATAATTGATATTCATCTAAAACAGCGACGAGAAACATGGCATAGGTTGCAAAGCCAAAGGAAGATTCTGTCACCAAGCCATGTTGTAGAGATAGATTGACTGATTTAGAAACAATGACATACCATACGTTTTGGTTAGTAAAAAACATGGTAGGCGCAATATGAGATAGCAATCTCACCGCCATTCTCTTTTCTGGCTCGACAATTTCTGGAGCATCTTTTACAGAGATAATCGTGCGATCGCCTAAATTTTTCTTAATCTCTTCTCGTTCCAAATCTAGCGCAGCTTTTAGAGTTTCTAAATCCGATTGATGATCCGGTACACTGACTCCCAATAGCTCTAGCGCTGTTTTTCCAGCAATAAATCCCTCCTCATATCTTGCCAACATCGTATTTTGCAGAATCAAAATACGATAAATTTCGCATTTTTCTAAAGCAGACTTTGCCTGAGCTAACGTCAGATTTGCCCATCGATTAGACTCTTCAAAATTACCACTCAAATACTCCACTTCGCAGCGCTCCTTATACAGAGCATAGGTTAACTCATAATACGCTGTCCAACCGTTCTCTGGTAACCCATCAATTGCCACTCGTAAGTATTCTAAAGCTCCTTTATATGCCGTTGCTAGTTTCGCTTTTACCCCCGCTTTTAAGTTTAACTTAATTACTTCCAACCTTTCCTCTGGATTAGTAATTTGCGCAAAACCAATATTCAGGTGTCCCACAATATCAAAGATCTTCTCTTCCCGTTCACTTTCAGAAACATGATGCAGCAACAGTTGACCAATTTTCAAATGAATCGATGACTTATCTGCTTCTGGAATTAACGCATAGGCGGCTTGCTGCACGCGATCATGTAAAAAACGATATTCTTGAATCAACAACTCCTGATCTAATTCAGACAAAGATAAAATCAGCCCCGATCGCACTGCGGGAATTAAATCCTGAAACACCTCCGATGCCGATTCCTCAGTCACAATCGCTGAAGTATGTAAATCAAAACTTGCTCCCATACAAGCCGCTAACTTCAAAACTTCCTGGGTTTTTTCCGGTAATTTTCTTAACTGGCTAATCATCAATTCTACCACATTTTCAGTAATATTTTGGGCCTTAATTTCTTCCAGATCCCATTGCCATTGTTGCCTCTGATGCTCAAACTTAATCAAACCTTCTGTGTACAAATTGATCAAAAACTGGTTCACGAAAAACGGATTACCTCCCGTCTTTTTTAAGATCAAATCCGCTAAATCTGAAACGTTTTGATTCTGGCTTTTTAACGTATCTTCGATCAAATGCTTAACATCTTCTATCGCCAAGTTATTTAAGATGACTTGATTAATCGCAAGACCATTTTTTTGCAACTCATTGACAAGAGTTATTAACGGATGATTGGCATTAACTTCATGATCACGATAGGCTCCAATTAAGAACAAATTTTTCAGATTTTTGTCCATCATCATCAACTCAATTAATTTGAGCGTCGCGCCATCCGACCACTGCAAATCATCCAAAAAAATTACCAAGGGATGTTCTTCGGTACAACAAGTGCGAATAAAATTTTGAAAGACCAAGTTAAATCGATTTTGTGCTTCACTAGCTCCGAGTTGATCCAGAGGAGGCTGAGAACCAATAATTAATTCAATTTCTGGGATAACATCGACAATTACTTGTCCATTTATTCCCAAAGCTTCTGCTAGTTTTTTTCGCCATTTTTCCAGATTTTCTGCCGTTTCTGTTAGCAGTTGTTGGATTAGCTTTTTGAAAGCAGTCACAATCGCAGAATAGGGAACATTTCTTTGAAACTGGTCAAATTTTCCCGCAATAAAGTATCCTTTTTTTTCAGTAATCGGTTTGTAGATCTCTTGGACTAATGCTGATTTGCCAATCCCTGAATATCCGCCAATGAGCATAATTTCGCTATGATGATTGACCTTTTCAAAGATGCCAATCAGTTCAGCTATTTCCGACTGTCTTCCATAGAGCTTTTGGGGGATTTGGAATTTGTCAGAAATATCATGCTTTGCCAGAGAAAAGGGGTCAATTCTTTGCTGGGATTGCCATTGATTTAAACATTGTTCTAAATCAGCTTTGATTCCCCAAGCACTTTGATATCGATCTTCTGCATTTTTGGCCATCATTTTTTGAATAATGGCTGATACAATTTCGGGGATTTCTGGGTTGATCTCTGAGACGGCTGGGGGTTGTTTGGCAATGTGACAATGGACTAATTCCAGTTCGTCTTGGGTGTTAAAGGGAAGTTGGTGAGTGAGCAATTCATAAAAGGTGATACCGAGAGAATAAAAATCACTACGATAGTCTAGACTTCGGTTCATTCTGCCGGTTTGTTCTGGGGAGATATAGGCAAGAGTACCTTCTAGGATATTAGGATTTTTTAAGGTAGGATTTTCTTTGGTCAGTTGCGTAGAAATACTTAGATCAATAATTTTGAGTTGTCCCGTTTCCGGATTGAAGATGATATTGGCTGGGTTGAGATCTTTGTGGATAATGTTGGCGGCATGGAGTTGGCCTAAGCTGTCAGTAATCTGAATAAAGAGTGACAACATTTCTGCTAGACTGAAGGGGATTTTTAGTTTAAGATTTCTTAGGGACTCTGCCCCTAAGTCTTCGAGGATAATGACTAGAGTATTTTGATAGGGTTGCAAATCGTAGGCTTGGATAATTCCTTCTAGATTTAAAGAGTGAGTAAGTTGATATTCTTGTTTGTAGCGGGTAAGCTCTGAGGGAGTGGGATAATTTTCTTTGAGAACTTTGAGAATGACGGGTTGATGATCTTGCTGACGAATGGCTCGATAGACTTCTGAGTTGGCGCTTTCGTAAATGAGTTTTAGGGTTTGATAGCCAGAGAGAGATACCATAGGTTGAGAGGGTTATGGGGGTATAATGTCCACGAGTGTAACATTGGAATTTGGGAAGTTCCAAGAGATGGGTAATTTTTTTTGCAGCGATCGCCCGAATTAGAGTATCGCCAATTACTATCATCAGATTCAGTATCCAGAGATTCTCAGGCAGAAGCGTTACTCGGCGATCGCCCCCATCCCTCCTACCCCAACCCCAAAACCCTATTCTGGCTTCCCCCTCACCCAGATCTATCCCAGTTTCGTAATATTAGTTAATATGAGATTAATCAACATCTATCCAAACAGCCCTCATATCCAAAAACCCAACAGGAGGATCAAACAAGCGTGAACAAACGGTGGAGAAATGCAGGACTCTATGCCTTACTGGCGATCGTCGTCATCGCCTTGGGAACCGCGTTGTTTGACCAACAACCCCAACCCCGACAAACCTGGCGCTATAGCCAACTGATTGAAGAAGTCGAAAATCAGCGCGTCGAACGAGTAAACCTCAGTGCAGACCGAACCAAAGCCCTAGTCACTGCTGAAAATGGCGAAAAAATTCTCGTCAACCTTCCCAATGACCCAGACTTACTCAACATCCTCACCCGCAACAACGTCGATATTTCCGTTTTACCCCCCAGCGACGATGGAGTTTGGATTCGTGCCCTCAGCAGTCTGTTCATCCCCATTCTCTTAGTCGTCGGAGTCTTTTTTCTCCTCAGACGCGCCCAAAATGGCCCCGGCTCTCAAGCAATGAACTTCGGCAAATCCAAAGCCAGAGTGCAAATGGAACCCCAAACCCAAGTTACTTTCGGCGATGTGGCAGGCATTGAACAAGCCAAACTCGAACTAACTGAAGTCGTAGACTTCCTCAAAAACGCCGATCGCTTCACCGCAGTAGGCGCTAAAATTCCCAAAGGAGTCCTCCTCGTCGGCCCTCCCGGCACCGGGAAAACCCTTCTCGCCAAAGCCGTCGCCGGTGAAGCAGGCGTACCCTTTTTCTCCATCTCCGGTTCAGAATTTGTCGAAATGTTTGTCGGCGTTGGCGCTTCCCGCGTGCGTGACTTATTTGAACAAGCCAAAGCCAACGCACCCTGTATCGTCTTCATCGATGAAATCGACGCAGTAGGCCGGCAACGGGGAGCCGGACTTGGCGGCGGCAATGATGAGCGCGAACAAACCCTGAACCAACTCCTTACAGAAATGGATGGGTTTGAAGGCAATACTGGCATCATCATTATCGCGGCGACTAACCGTCCCGATGTTCTCGATGCCGCCTTAATGCGTCCCGGTCGATTTGACCGTCAAGTGGTCGTAGACCGCCCCGATTATGCCGGACGACTGGAAATTCTGCAAGTCCACTCCCGTGGCAAAACCCTATCTCCTGACGTAGATTTGGAAAAAATTGCCCGTCGTACCCCTGGCTTTACGGGTGCGGATTTATCCAATTTACTCAATGAAGCCGCCATCTTAGCTGCTCGGCGCAACTTAACCGAAATCTCCATGGATGAAGTGAATGATGCCATTGACCGAGTGTTAGCGGGCCCGGAAAAGAAAGATCGGGTGATGAGCGAAAAACGCAAGCAATTGGTAGCCTATCACGAAGCAGGTCATGCCCTGGTCGGTGCTTTGATGCCAGACTACGACCCTGTACAAAAAATTAGCATTATTCCTCGCGGTCGGGCGGGAGGTCTGACCTGGTTTACTCCTAGTGAAGATCGGATGGATTCGGGATTGTACAGCCGCGCCTATCTGCAAAATCAGATGGCGGTGGCTTTGGGAGGACGACTGGCAGAAGAAATCGTCTTTGGGGAAGAGGAAGTTACCACTGGTGCGTCGAATGACTTGCAACAGGTGGCACGAGTGGCTAGACAAATGGTCACTCGATTTGGGATGAGCGATCGCCTCGGTCCCGTCGCTTTAGGTCGTCAACAAGGCAATATGTTCTTAGGCCGCGATATTGCCGCCGAGCGTGATTTCTCTGAAGAAACCGCAGCCGCCATTGATGACGAAGTTCGCAACCTTGTCGAACAAGCCTATCGTCGCGCTAAAGCTGTACTGGTAAACAACCGTGCCGTTTTAGATCAGTTAGCCGCTATGTTAGTAGACAAAGAAACTGTTGATGCTGACGAACTGCAAGAACTGCTCGCGAATAACGAAGTGAAAATGGCAGCCCTAGTCTAATTACCACTGATTCATTCATATCGGGGAAAAAGCACACTCATATTGCTTTTTCCCCTTTTTGATCAGAACTTTTATGGACTATAGTAATTATATTTAATATTCAGACATCATCTGGTAAAATGAGAAAGTCAATAATTCCTTCACTAAAATCATACTATGAGTTATAGTGTTGACTTGAGGAAAAAAGTATAGTTGATTTGAATAGCAATGAGACATTGTTGTAGGGGTGGGTTTTCCCTACGAGAATATGAATGAAACCCACCCCTACAATAGACTATAATTAGTAAAGGCACGTTCAATATCGTTCAGGTCTGGAGAGTATTTCGGCAAAAATAAAACTTGATGACCCTTTGACTCTACTAATTCCTTTATTGCCCTTTTCCGGTGAATTGGTGCAATTTGACTATACGCTTCTTATCAACAGAACGCACCTGCTCATTTAATGTATTTCTTTCCCAGAACACTCCGTCAGAGTAGCCCTGGATTGAAGGCTCGATATCAGCAACTTCAAGACGCTTTTCAGCCAAACAAGCGTATGTTTCATCAAGCTCTACACCAAAATATTGTCTGCCTAATTTCTTAGCAACCACAGATGTTGTTCCTGAGCCAAGAAAAGGATCGAAAACAACATCTCCAGGATTAGAACTAGCAAGAATGACTTTAGCAACTAACTTTTCTGGCTTTTGAGTAGGATGATCTGTATTCTCTGGCATTGACCAGAAAGGAATGGTTAAATCTGTCCACAGATTAGAGGGGTGAGTAAGACGATAGTTTCCTTGCTCTGTCATATCCCAATCTTTTGGGGTGCCATTCAGGGTGTAAGGAGCTATTACTTTGCGTTTCAGTTTGACTGCATCTACGTTGAACGTATATGCGTCAGAAACTGTACAAAACCAGATATCCTCCGATGAGTTTTTCCAGTTCTTGCTTGCTCCACGCCCTTTTTCTCGTTCCCATGTAATACGGTTACGAACTTGAAAACGATTTTTAATCGCCTCGAACACAGCGGGCGAGGATTGCCAGTCACAACAGATATAAATCGAAGAGGTAGGCTTTAAAGTTTCCTCAAGACCAGACAAAAATGCATCTAACCAATCTGTATATGTGTCTAAATCTTTTTTCTTAAAACTACTAGAGTTAAATGTTTTATTTAGATTATAAGGTGGATCAATAAATAATAAATCAACAGACTGTTTTGGCAGGAAATCCATTACTTGAAACAAGTTCTGGTTAATTGTGCGATTGAGTACTTCTTGCAAACTCACAGGTTTATCTAACCGCAGCAGCTTTTGTTTGTATTTTGCCTTTTCCTCGTCTTTCAGAGTAATTGTCCTATTTCGAGGGGCACGTTCTTTATTGTCCAGCATAGTCAACCGTGAGTTAGGAGTGGAACCCATAAATGACTAACCCAAGAGTGGTACATTTGTGGGCTTAAGCAATCAATCCCTTAGCTTACCAGATTTTGGCATACCCGCCCCTACTAACCTCTCGAACT
The DNA here is from genome assembly GCA_964616725.1 of uncultured bacterium. Lineage (GTDB taxonomy): Bacteria > Cyanobacteriota > Cyanobacteriia > Cyanobacteriales > Desertifilaceae > Roseofilum. The sequence goes on along the minus strand of CAZTRW010000061.1, from coordinate 1,361 downwards.
CATTGAGGAAACTGGCGATACTCCTGCGGAGTCGCTTCGCGATCGCGCCAGTGATCGGTTCCATGATCGCTATTTCAAGCACTGCCTCCAGGTTGAAAGAGCGATACTCCTGCGGAGTCGCTACGCGATCGCACCGCATCTTCAAATTCGCGAACCGCCACACTCGAACCTATTTCCCAGCCGCGCTCAATATACTGGGGAATCAGAGCGTTCAAATCGAGATCGGGAAACCAGCGACTGTTTTTTACTTCTTGATAATCTTCGGGACTAAAGTGATAAAAATGTAGCTTCTGGTCTCTATAAATCCACAGTTCTAAGGGGGCGATCGCCTGATACAGCGCAAAGCGCTGTAATTGTTCATTGTTCATCGATGGGGAGTTTCAACAGAGCGTAGACGAGCAAAATTGCGCTCAAACCATAATCCTGCCAGCATCACGGCGATCCCACAGACAATAAAAACAATGGATTTGAGGAGTAATCCGGTATCGTACTCTAGCATCCGACTGATGATCTGAAGGGTGAGTAAGAGTAATCCTGTCCAAAAGCTTAGTCGTTTTCCCCGCGATAATCCTAAGCGAATTATGACGACAGCTAACAGGAACAGTTGAGTATTCATCAGGAAGGGGGCAAGAATGGGTAGGGGGGAAAACCAATGGTAAATGATTATTCCTGCCGTGAGGGATAGAAGGGTAAATATGAATAGGGTAGGGCGATCGCGTAGCGACTCCGCAGGAGTATCGCTTCCCCAACGATCTGGCGATCGCCCTTGAGGTTTCATCAATTGAAACCAATTCCACAACGTGATTGCCATTAACCCTAACACATCCAAACTTAACCACCATTCCCTCAATCCCTCATCGACCGTTCCCCATGCATCCCAATCTGTCCACCACCCATGAAAAGAAAGCACATACAACTGTAAACCTAACAAAAATAGCCCTAATCCTTGGGCTAAGGATTGAAAGGGACGATGATTGAGGGGTATCCAATCCCACCAAGTATCGCGATAACTCCACAAAAAAGCTGGGGGTAAACTGAACATTAAAGCCAATTTGATGATCATTGGCCATTCCCCTAGAGAAATTATCTGTATCCACACCGTCGGGATCAAGGCAACTAGGATCAATCCAAACATTACCCGTGAATCACACCAACGGGCCCAAAGGATGCCTAAAATTGCCAGGAATAAAGGCCCATGGTGTAGAATCACCCCAATTCCCGGTAATCCTACCCACCAATCCTGCAAACTGAACACATAAGCGAAGCTCAACAACAGTAGGGAAAGCACTGATAAGAGGGTCATCGGTAAGCTTACCCCTAAAATTCCTACGCCTAAACCCCAAACCAGATAGAGTTGATAG